>NZ_JANEWL010000055.1:0-31024 GCF_028069815.1 Citrobacter sp. Awk 2 | reverse complement strand
ATTCAATCGCAGGGACAGCTGAAATTTGAAGTCGTTCACAAAGTTGCATAAAAATAACATTTTGTTACACATTTTTTCTTTTTGAAACTAAATCTTTATATTTGTAGCACTTTGACAGTAGCGAAACGGTAGTTTGAATGGAAAGATGCCTGCAGACACATAAAGACACCAAACTCTCATCAATAGTTCCGTAAATTTTTATTGACGGAATTCATTGGCGGCAGTGGCAGGTGTCATATAAAAACCGATGAGGGTAATAAATAATGATGAAGCGCAATATTCTGGCAGTGGTTATCCCTGCTCTGCTGGTAGCCGGGGCAGCTAACGCTGCAGAAGTTTATAACAAAGATGGCAATAAAGTAGACATCTACGGTAAAGCTGTAGGTCTGCACTATTTCTCCAAGAACAACGGTGACAACGCTTACGCACCTAATGGCGATCAGACTTACGCCCGTCTTGGTTTCAAAGGGGAAACTCAGATTAACGACCAACTGACCGGTTACGGCCAGTGGGAATACCAGTTCAGCGGCAATAACTCCGAAGGCGGTGACGACTCTCAGAAAGGGAACAAAACCCGTCTGGCGTTTGCTGGTCTGAAATTCGGTGACGCAGGCTCCTTCGATTACGGTCGTAACTACGGCGTCGTATACGATGCACTGGGTTACACCGATATGCTGCCAGAATTCGGTGGCGATACTGCGGCTTCCGACCAGTTCTTCTCCCAGCGTAACGGTGGCCTCGCGACTTACCGTAACTCCAACTTCTTCGGTCTGGTTGAAGGCCTGAACTTCGCTGTTCAGTACCTGGGTAAAAACGAGCGTGATGACGTTCGTCGCTCTAATGGTGACGGCGTTGGCGGTTCTGTAAGCTACGAATTCGAAGGCTTCGGTATCGTCGGTGCATACGGCGCGGCTGACCGTACCGATGCCCAGCAAAACCCGCTTCTGCGCGGCCATGGCGACAAAGCTGAGCAGTGGGCTACCGGCGTGAAATACGATGCTAACAACATCTACCTGGCAGCGAACTACAGCGAAACCCGCAACGCAACCCGTATCTCTAACGGTTATGCGAACAAAACTGAAGACGTACTGTTAGTTGCTCAGTACCAGTTCGACTTCGGTCTGCGTCCGTCCATCGCCTATACCAAATCTAAAGGTAAGGATATCGAAGGTATCGGTGACGTAGATCTGGTGAACTACTTCGAAGTGGGCGCGACTTACTACTTCAACAAAAACATGTCCACCTATGTTGATTACATCATCAACCAGATCGATTCTGACAACAAACTGGGCGTAGGCTCTGACGACACCGTTGCAGTGGGTATCGTTTACCAGTTCTAATAGCAGACCTCTTTGCTAAATGCCTAAAAAACAGGACTTCGGTCCTGTTTTTTTATCTCCGCCAGCGTATTCTTGCGTCTTCAAAAAACACCCCTGCTTTTCGTCACTAACGGTTGGCATTTTGTAAATCTACCGTTAACCTGATAGCGGACTTCCCTTCTGTAACCACAATGGAACCTCGTCATGTTTGAGAACATTACCGCCGCTCCTGCCGACCCCATTTTGGGCCTGGCTGATTTGTTTCGTGCCGATGACCGCTCGGGGAAAATAAACCTCGGAATCGGTGTATATAAAGATGAGACAGGCAAAACGCCGGTACTGACCAGCGTTAAAAAAGCCGAGCAATATATCCTGGAAAATGAAACCACCAAAAACTATCTTGGCATTGACGGTATTCCAGAGTTTGGTCGCTGCACTCAGGAATTACTGTTTGGTAAAGAAAGTGCACTGATTAATGACAAACGCGCGCGTACAGCACAGACCCCTGGTGGTACGGGTGCCCTGCGTGTGGCCGCTGATTTCCTGGCAAAAAACACCAGCGCAAAACGCGTGTGGGTCAGCAACCCAAGCTGGCCGAACCATAAGAGCGTATTTAATTCAGCTGGTCTGGAAGTGCGTGAATATAACTATTACGATGCGGCAAACCATTCACTGGACTTTGATGCGCTGCTGGCAAGCCTGGCTGAAGCACAAGCTGGCGACGTCGTATTATTCCACGGCTGCTGCCATAATCCGACCGGTATTGATCCGACGCTGGAGCAATGGCAAACATTGGCTCAGCTGTCAGTCGACAAAGGTTGGTTACCACTGTTCGACTTTGCCTACCAGGGCTTTGCTCGTGGTCTGGAAGAAGATGCAGAAGGTCTGCGTGCATTCGCCGCGCTGCATAAAGAGCTGATTGTCGCCAGTTCCTATTCCAAAAACTTTGGTCTGTACAATGAGCGTGTAGGTGCCTGTACGCTGGTCGCTGCCGATGCAGAAACCGTTGACCGTGCCTTTAGCCAGATGAAATCAGTCATCCGTGCGAACTACTCCAACCCACCGGCACACGGTGCCTCAGTTGTCGCGACAATTCTGAGCAACGATGCGCTACGTGCAATCTGGGAACAGGAACTGACTGACATGCGCCAACGTATTCAGCGCATGCGTCTGCTGTTCGTCAACACGTTGCAGGAGAAAGGCGCAAACCGCGATTTCAGCTTTATCATCAAACAGAATGGTATGTTCTCATTCAGCGGCCTGACGAAAGAACAAGTTCTTCGTCTGCGTGAAGAGTTTGGTGTTTATGCTGTTGCTTCAGGACGCGTAAACGTAGCAGGAATGACGCCAGACAACATGGCACCGTTATGCGAAGCGATTGTCGCTGTTCTGTAATCTATCGCACATACAAAAGGCCGCAATCGCGGCCTTTTTATTTATCTGTAGTGTTACCAAACCGGCATTTCATCCTGCAGGAACGGGTTATGCAACCGCTCGTAACCCAGCGTAGAGAGTGGTCCGTGACCCGGAATAAACGTCACGTCATCACCCAGCGGTAAGAGTTTACGTTTGATCGCGTCAATCAGTTGGCTGTGATCCCCACGCGGGAAATCACTGCGCCCTACGCCACCTTTGAAAATCACGTCGCCGGAAATCAGTAACTTTGATTGTTCATCAAAGAAGACGACATGCCCTGGCGTGTGACCCGGGCAATGCAACACCTGTAAGGTTACGTTGCCGATGCTAATCCGATCGCCTTCGTTTAGCCAGCGATCGGGCGTTAGCGGCTCACAGTCACCCAGGCCAAACATACGGCTTTGCGCAGGCAGTCCCTGCAGCCAGAACTCATCTTCTTTTTCCGGCCCAATAACCGGTACACCGTAATGCTGTGCCAGTTCTGCTGCCGCCCCAACATGGTCGAGATGACCGTGGGTAAGCAGGATCTGCATGAGCGTAAGACCGCTGGCATCCACTTCCTGTTTGATTTTCTCGGCATCACCGCCGGGATCGACCAGTGCGGCCAGACGCGTCTGCTCACACCAGATTAGCGAGCAGTTCTGGGCGAATGCAGTGACCGGAATAATACGATAGTTCATACAGCTCCTGTTTCATTAAGCTTACGGATCACCAGTGCCGTGCAGGCCCGGTGTCAATATGCACAAAGTTACTGCTGGGGTAGTATCCTACACCACCTGCGCGCATAGATAACGCAGCTTTGCGAATATTACTTAATGCGATGCCTTCAATATGGAAATCCATTGCCTGTCCTTTCGTGTGGTAGCTTTTCTTTGCCACACCACGACTACGTGCACGGAGTTCGTTATTGGTATCGATGGAGCGATAGCCGGAGATCAGTTGTACGGGTTTACGCGTACCCAGCAGTCCCTGCAGACGGAAGAGTTGATCAAACAATCCCGGGTCGATGGATTTCACTTTATTCGCCCGAAAGTCACGGAAAAAGTGATTAAGTTTTGCTAATTCGTCCTGAATATAGCCCCTGCCATCAAAAAACTCTGCTTTAATTGACTCACCGGTATGCAGGTTATTCAACGTCAATATACGCGGACGTGGGGTGGAGAGAGTTGCAAACGCAGGCGTGGGCAGGATGGCAGCGCCGAGGGCAATGCCACCAAGCGCCAGCAATTTGCGGCGATTAGCGTCAAATTTGTCCATGGTATTAAGGTCTACAGGTCAATGTTATCGTATGTATGCTCTAGCGCACGCGGGAAACCTTATCTGGCTAAGTAGTCCACGTCAAGGCTCCCAAACCCAGGAAATACGGGGCTTACAGCCATCCTGCCCCGTTTTCATCATAACTTACGACAATCATTTTCCTCGAACTGCTTCATTTATCTGATTAATTGCTCAGCTTTCGACATGATTTGTGCGCTGGATCGCGCTGTCTGATCGTAATTGTAAATATCTGTTCGATACTGCGTACGTCCATCACTTCCCACAAAGGCTGTCAGATAGTACAGGTTGACCGGAATATTCTGGCGAATATTGACATATCGCGTATCCCCTTGCTTCAGGGCATCCGAGATGCGTGTATCATTCCAGCCAGCATCCTGCAGCAGCATATTCGCCAGTTCCGAGGCCTTATTCACGCGCACACAGCCAGAACTTAGTGCCCGAGTATCCTTCTGGAACAAATTATGGTTTGGCGTATCGTGCAGATAAATGGCGTCAGAACTCGGCATGTTGAATTTATAGCGACCCAGTGAATTACGCGCGCCCGGTGCCTGCTGGAAGCGGAACGGCAGATTCGAAGCGGTGATTGTAGCCCAGTCAACCTGCCACGGATCTATCGTCTCTTTGCTGTTCCAGCCGCGCATTACAGTATACCCGTGACGCTCAAGGTACCCCGGATCGTTCCACAATTTAGGCAGTATATCCTTACGCGCCAGCGTCGGCGGCACGTTCCACGGTGGGTTTACAACCACGTTATTTAACGCACTGCTCATCATCGGTGTTTTACGATCGGGACGTCCGACGATAACACGGGAAGCCAGCACCTGATTGCCATTCTGGTAATACACCAACGAGTACGCGGGAATATTCACCATGATGCCGGTAGACAACTCACTCGGCAGCAGGCGCAAACGCTGAATATTAAGCGCCAGCACCCCTGCGCGCTGAGCAGGCGTGACATTCAACCAGTCGCGGGTTGCAGGGCCAATCGTGCCATCGGCCCCAAGCCCCTGCCATGTCTGAAAACGTTTCACCGCGTCAACAAGTTCGCGATCGTAGGCGCTACGCCCTTCTTTGGCAGAAGTACTGACACCGGGGTTCAGCATTCCAGTGCGGCGCAGAATTTCGCGCAGTGCCGGGATATCATTACTCCATTCACCGGGGCGCAACGTCGTGGTGCTGGTCAACCGTGGCCAGGGTCGCGAATCCCCCACCAGCTTCAGCAACGACGCATGCATCGCAGCATACTGTGGATGCTGAGGTGTAAGGCTGGTGATAAATGAAGTTAGCTGACCGTTGTCCAGCGCCACCTGCCATTGGTTAACAACGGAGAGCGGTGGTGTTGCCAGTGCATAAGGCTTATCGCTATAGAGCCAGCGGCTACCTTTGACGGGGATATTTGCAATGAAGTGGAGATAGCCCATCATCGCATCAGAAAGCACAGTATCACGTGCCAGACCTGTGACTGCCGGGTCAGTCAGTAACGCGACCCAGGCGTTAAACTGCGGCTGAAAACCGGCAATCGCCACCTCGGCTAACTGTTGTTGAAAGGCTTTTACCGCATCACGATTTTCCCACATCGGTTTCATTTCGCGTGCGGCATACAGCAATTCCAGCTGGCTCATATAGACCGGCGTATAGCCTGCTGGTAGCTGAGATTGCAATTCAGCGCGAGCTTTATCCACAGATGTGCCATCGGGCAGAGACTGAATTCCCGCCATCACACCGGTCGTGTAAGATTGTACCTGCGGTTGCGATAACGCAGTAGGCTGTTCGCTGACGGCGGCAGAGCTGTCGCCAGGAATCATTTCAGGCTCATCAGCCTGCGCGTTGAACAGTGGAGCGAATGTTACGGCCAGGCACAAACTGATTGCCGACAGCCGACGACCACACATTTTATTAAGCAACATCCCTTGCCCCCTGTTTTCTTTATCATACTTTGAGTAGCCAGACCGCCTGTATTCCCCGTTACTCTCACGGGAGCGGGCCTGTAAAACGCCAATACATTCTGAAGTATGACGAGCAAGCCCGGTGACGCGTTAGGCTTACCTTCAGTATATAAACATCAAATCGTTTTTGCCTAACCTAATGTAAAGAAGTCTAAAGAAATTACACCAGGTATCATGTGCATGTCGGAAAAGAAAAAGGCGGCTTTAGCGCCGCCTTTTTTACTTAGCTTGCCTGCGAAGAGGCATCATCTATGCCAGGTAACGGCTCAGGTAACTGAGGGGCAAAACCACGCAGCCCCACCACGTGAACGTGTTCGGTATTCTGGAAGACTTTACGCACCAGTTTGTAAGTTGTGCCTTTCTCCGGGCTGATGTTTTCCGGCGCTGCAATAATCAGCTGCATCTGCAAACGCTCGCACAGTTCAAACAGGGTTGCGATGGAGCGGGCATCGAGTCGTGCGGCTTCATCAAGGAACAACAGGCGGCATGGCGAGATATCTTTCCCACGCAGTCTGCGACCTTCATCTTCCCAGCTTTGTACAACCATCACGAGGATTGACATCCCGGTTCCGATCGCCTCCCCCGTGGACAACGCGCCCGATTCAGCACGTAACCAACCGTCAGAACCACGGTTAACCTCAACTTCCATTTCCAGGTAGTTGCGGTAGTCGAGCAGTTCTTCACCAATGGTTTGTGGCGTACGCTGCCCCATGTCGATCTGCGGATTAAGACGCTGGTACAACTTCGCCAGCGCTTCAGAGAAGGTCAGACGGTTGCTGTTAAACAGGTCCTGATGCTGTTCATGCTGCTCGGACAGGACATCCAACAAAGTCGCGTGTGTTTCACGCACATTTACGTTCAAACGAACACTGTTTACCTGACCGAATGACACGCTTTGCAGACCCTGGTTCAACATACGAATACGGTTCTGCTCACGCTGGATAGTCTTACGGATGATGTTCGCCACGCTTCGCGAGCTGATAGCCAGCTTCTGTTCACGGGAGGTTAACTCTTCCGTCAGACGGCTCAATTCAATCTCCATCTGCTCGATGGCTTCGACCGGATCGTCTGTACGGATGATATCCTGACGAATACGTTCACGCAGATGCTGGTAGACTGCCACGAAGAACTGGATTTTACGTTCTGGTCGCTTGGGATCTTCAGACATGCGCAGTACATCGCGCAGATGCTCGTTATCCGCCACCGCCAGGCGCAGCGCACCGAGCGCCTTATCCGACATCGAACGCAGTTCATCACCGGAAAGATAAGCCAGCTCACGACGGTGCAGGCGACGTTCAACGCCGTTGTCTTTTACCATCCGCATCACGGCACACCAGCCGGCTTTCGCGGTCACCACTTGCTCACGCATTTCATGGTAATCGCGCTCAAGCTTGCGCAATCTGCGGGTCAGGTTTTCCATCTCTGCTTCGCAGAAGGTTAGCGCTTTTTCCAGTTGATTACGGCGAGCACGGTTATTACTAAGCTGCGCATGCAGTTCATCACGACGAATACGCGCACGTTCTTCCGCACCGCTATCAGCACGAACGCCAATATCCTGCAGTTCGCGTTGTAAATCGTTCAGCAGTTCTTTCTTGGTGTCATAAGAGCTTTTCAGCGAGGCCATGACCTGATTGTACTGGCTTAGCTGTGCGGCATGGCTGCGCAAAGCCTCACGAGCACGGGTACGTTCAGCCTCCGCGTGTTCCAGACGCTCACGCAGTTTCTCATTCAGATCGCTGTTACCGCTGAGCATTTCGGCGGAGTCGGAATAACTAAAATGCGCCCGACGCTGAACGACTTCAGTGAGTGCAAAGGCCTGCTGACGCGCATCACGCTGCATCTGCTGAGAATACGCGTAGTCTTCTTTCAGCTGTTCAAACTGCTCTGGGTCATTTTGCAGAACGGAAACCATCGGTTCCAGTTTGGCCAGCTGATTACCATGTTGTTGAATAAAACGCGCCGCTTCCTGAGCTTCATCCAGGCGTTCGCGAATTTCATCCACGCGATCGGCTAATGTGTCATCCGCAAGCAAATTTAAACGCGGCAGCAGACGGTTCAGGGCAGAAACACCTTCTTTCGCTTGTTCAAACTGCGTACGGCTTTGCTGGTTATCATTTTCATGGTTGGTGAGCGCACGTTCGAGCTCAACGCGACGGCTATTCAACTGACGAATTTCGGCTTCTGGATCGGCCTCAAACGCTACCGACAGATGGCTGCCGATAAAGCGACTAAATGCCTGATGCAGACGCTGTGTTTTCTGTACGTCGAATGAAAGCGTCGCAAAACGTTCAGACAGCCCCTCACGCTCAGCGTGCAGCGTTTCGATACGGCTTTCACGCGCGGCACGACCAAAAATCGGCACCGTTGGAAAGCGGGAGTAACGCCACTGGCGCTCGGCGGTTTTCACCACCACCGCTTTTTCAAGTTCATCGACGCTGAAGACGCTGTCATCAAACGACTGCGGGTCCCCTTCGATGAAGTAGAGGTCTTCCGGGCAATCCGTCAGCCCATCAAGTTGCTCAGTAATCAGCGACAGATCCGGCACCACGATGGCATGCCGCGAAGGGCCATACAGTGCAGAGAAGTACGGCGCATCTTCGAGGCTAACATCGTCATAGATTTCAGACAGCAGCACGCCGCCAAAACGTTCTGCCAGTGCGTTCAGACGCTGATCTTCCGCCCCGCCCGGCTGGCTTAGACGTTCAATCTCTTCATCAACTGCATTTTTACGCGCGCCGACTTCATCGCGTTCAACAATGGCTTCACGCTCACGTTCCAGCAACTGTTGCAGATACTCCGTTACGTCCTGGCTGGACGTAAATTCTTCGCCGCACTGTTCACTCAGTTGGTTCAGGCTATTTTGCGCAGCCAGCCAGACCGGAGCTCGTTGCATCAAATGCTGAATACGGGATTGCAGCTGTTCCTGTTCCTGACGCAGTGCCATCCGCTGTTCGCTGGCAGACGATACGCTGTCAGACAAGGCGGCAATACGCGCTTCCAGCTCCTGATGCAGAGCCTCAAGCTCATCGATATCGAAATGCTTACCCTGACGTTTGCAGAATTCAGCCAGCAGACGCTCGGCTTCCTGCTGTTCCCGCAGGCGCTGTTCCAGCTCGCTCAGACGCATGCGTAATGGCTGAACTTGTTCCGCCAGATGACGCTGTTCAACACCTTCGCGCAGCAGCTCACGCGCGACGCTCCAGGCATCACCACGCGCCAATGGACCATTAATAGCCGCCACCAGCTGATAAGCCTGCTCGAACTGGCTGTGCGCAGTTTGCGCCACGCTCATTTTTTGTTCTAGCGTCAGCAACTTCTCGGTCGCTTCCTGCTCTTTGGCCTGGAAGGTTTCCAGCCATTCAGCGGCACTGTCGGCGGTGAGATCGGGTAAATGGCAAAGCTCTTTGGCTCGGCTCAGTGCCTGAATCGCCTGAGTATACTGGATGGCTCGCGTTTGCTGAACGTCCAGCGCTTGCTGGTAATCGGCCAGCTGACTTTTCAGCTCATCCACTTCCAGCTCGGCAGCTTCCGCACGGGCTTCATTTTCATCCTGGCGATCGGCAGCTTCTGCCAC
This sequence comes from Citrobacter sp. Awk 2, assembly GCF_028069815.1. Classification (NCBI taxonomy): domain Bacteria; kingdom Pseudomonadati; phylum Pseudomonadota; class Gammaproteobacteria; order Enterobacterales; family Enterobacteriaceae; genus Citrobacter; species Citrobacter sp. Awk 2. The sequence continues at coordinate 21,491 of NZ_JANEWL010000055.1, read as the reverse complement.
GACTTCATTTTGTTCTTCGAGGCGAATCTGCAACTCTTCAAGATCCGCTTCGTAGCGTTCAATCTTTTCCTGCTGACGCAGCGCAGTTTGCACCAGATTGAGGTGATCGCTTGCCGCCTGATAATCGGCTTCAAGATCGCCTTCCGCGCCGTTATGCTCACCCAGCTCGCGCGCCATATCCACGTGCTTATACTGCTCAGCCGCTAACTGCTGGCGCGAGGTGTACAGTTCACGGCGATATTCCAGCGCTTTGTCGAGGTGAATACGACGTTCATTAGCGTGGCGCATATAATCCGCTGCCACATAGTTAGTCGCTTCGCTGATCAAATGCTTAAACAAGTCACGATCTGACTGGGTGACGCGAATGGCTTCCAGCGTCATACGGTTTTCACGCAGCGCCGCTTCCATATCCTGGAACGCTTTACGCACGCCGCTGTTTTCTGGCAGCAGGTAATCACGCAGCGAGCGGGTAATGGCGCTGGAGATACCGCCGTACAGCGAGGCTTCAATCAGGCGATAGAATTTACTACGGTCGGACGCAGAGCGCAGACGACGGGCAATGATGCCCAAATCGAACATCAACGAGTGATAATCGGTGATTGAGTTAAACTGCTTAAACTGCACACCTTCCATCTCATCGAGCTTCTCTTTCAGCTCGGCGAGAGACAGAACGCGAGCCTGGCGTTCGTTCAGGGTTTCCGTAACCAGTTGGGTTGGTTGCACCGACATCGGCAACCCCTGAATCGCAAACGGTTTGATGTCCACTTTACGATCGCGCCCGGCAACCTGCTGCAGACGCACGCCGACGACCACACGCTGATGGCGCGAGTTGAGCACGTCAAGCATCGAGTAACAGACACCTGCTTTCAGCTTTCCGTGCAGACCTTTATCGCGTGAGCCGCTGGTTGCGCCGGCTTCGGTGGTATTACGAAAATGCAGCAGGGTTAAATCCGGGATAAGCGCTGTAACGAATGCCGCCATGGTGGTGGATTTACCCGCCCCGTTCCCACCCGACAGCGTGGTAACCAGCTCATCAAGGTCAAACGTACGAGCAAAAAAACCATTCCAGTTAATCAGCGTAAGTGAGCGAAATTTACCACGTTCAATCATTATTCTTCCTCTCCACTGTCCGGCTGATTATCTTCTGGCTCATCATTGAGCTGCAGATGGTTCTCGACCGACATCGCCTCACCATCACGAATTAAGCGACGCTGTGCTTCGCGTGGATCGTCGCCGCTACGCACATCCGCGCCAAAGCGAAACACAGACTCCGTAATACGGAATTTGCTGCTGTCGTGGCCCATAAACCACACCATGCCTAAACGGCGCAGGCGGTTAAGTGAAGAGCGTACCTTTTCCTGTAGCTTCTGGCGGTCAACGTCTGAACCGGTTGAACGGTTGTTCACTAGCTTCAGCAATTTGGCTTCATCAGCCAACGTTAGCAGCTCGTCGTACAGTTCTTGCTGGGTAAAGATCCCTTCATTCGCCAGACGTTCCGGGCTGAGATAGAGATAGCAAAGAATTTTACCGACCATCATGTCCAGTTCAGACAAGACCGAGCGCGGAATAAGCGTGGTTGAACGCGGACGTAGATAAAAGAACCCCTCCGGTGCACGAATCAATTCCACGTTATAGCGGCTGTAAAACTCTTCAAAATATTCCTGAAAATCCATCAGGAAGGCATGATTATCCAGTTCATCCAGGCCGATATGGCGGCCCGAACGTAAGGCGCTATCCAGCGCCGGAAATAACGGATTCGCCAGCGCCTGCGCCAGCTTGACCGGCATCACTTGTTCAATATTTGTCAATGACATGCGCCTGTACCTTGGCTCCGTAATCATTAATCGGCTGCCATTTGGCTGGCAGTCCGGTGAAGTCTGCTTGCGCTACGCCAAGGCGTACCGCCTGATCGATAACAATACGCGCAACGTCGAAGTGACGCGCACGTGGGTATTGCGCCAAATACTCGCGCACGACCAATCCGAGATCCAGCGGCGTTTGTCTGGATTTATAGATAGCCAACTGTTCTTCGATAATTGCCGCCAGCTGTTCGCGAATCTCGTTAAATTCTTCATATTCCAGATCGGCAGGCAACTCACCGGTGACTTCTTCATCACGCAGTACCATCTCTTCGTCACGCATATCCAGCAGACGATCGGCATTGGCATAGGTCAACGCCCACGGATCGTCAAAATAGCTCTGGACAGACTGACGTAAACGCTGGGCAAAGACGCGATTTTTATCCATATCAATAGCGGTACGGATAAACTTGTGCACGTGTCGATCGTAGCCAATCCACAAATCGATGGATTGCTGACCCCAACTGATAATACGGTCGAGCTTGCTTTGCAGGTCGAACACTAGCCTGTCGACGAAATGCAAATCGTCATGCGCCATCGTCGCGTCCTGAATGCGTAACAGGTTCGCCTGGAGCTTATCGCCTGCGGCTTCCAGCGTATCCTGCAGCTCACGCAGCGTACCAGACGTTTCAGACAGCAGCATTTCACAACTGGAAATTGCCGCCCGCCAGTCTTTGTTCAGCAACTGTGCGATATCGTCTTTTACCTGCTGCTGCTGCTCATCCATAATGCGCTGAGTCAAATCGATACTGTCGAAAATTTCCGCTACCGAATACTTCAATGGTGCATAGACATTGCGGTGCCAGTGGAATTCATCACCACCTTCCGCGGCGGCATCTGCCGCGCGCTTCAGCTCACCAGCAACAATCGACAACTGCATCGACAAACGCAATGTAGAGAATTCGCGCTGGCGGATATAGTAATCCGTGATGCCAATCCCCAGCGGCGTTAAACGATAAATAGCGTTACCTTCCGCCTGCTCGCTGGTAAAGCGGTTCAGCAGACGTTGACGTACCATGTCGTTAATCGCGTTATTGGCGCGAACACCGATGGTTTCGCTGGTTTGCTCAAACGCATCACTCACATGGCGGAACGCATCCACCAGCTCGCCTTCGCTCATCTCACCGTCAAGTCGCTCACCGTTCAGCGTGGCCACCGCCAGCAGGAACGAAAGTCTGTCTACCGGCAGAGAGATGGAGAAGTCATTTTTTCTGGCCCAGGCAACCAGTTCGGGGACTGTCTGGGAAAATTCACTCATAGGTTATCCTTGCATCTGCGGTTTGCGCGCGGTGACATGAATATAGCGGCCAAGGCTGATATACGGCTCCTGGCGGCAATAGCGCGTTTCTAACTCAAGTAACATTTCATAACCGTCACGCTGTTGATGCTTATCTCGCAGATAATCATGAAACACGCGTACGCCTGTCTTACCGGTTATCTGCCAACCGATCTCTTCCAGCCACTGATAAACCTGTCCTGGTTCACGCGGATAGTCTGGTGAAAGCGTACGTTTTTTACGTTTTGGCATCCCAACCTGCACATAGTCAAAATTCCCTGCGACCATGTTGTGCATCAGCAGACCGTTAGCATTGTAGAACATTAACGATAACGCGCCGCCGGGACGCAATACCGACCACAGGGTTTGCAACACGCAAACTGGTTCAGCCACCCATTCCAGCACAGCATGAAACAATATCAGATCAACCGGGCTTTCCAAATGCGCAGCAACATCCTGAGCGGCGCATTGTATGAAATGCATGTTTCCGCTCACACCTTTTGCCTCTGCTGCCTGCTGCGCACGGGCGATCATCTCACCGGACAGGTCGCATAATGTCACGAAGTGACCGCGCTCCGCCATTTTGATGGCCGTTTGCCCTTCGCCCCCCCCTGCATCCAGAATATGTAATTTCTGTTCACCGAGCGTGGGCAGTAAGCGATCCAAATCCTGCCAAAGAATAGCCTGTCTTAATTGGCCTTTGGTGGTGCCGTAAATGTTACGGGAAAACTTCTCTGCAATGTCATCAAAATTGCGATCCCGCATCGGGCTCTCCACAGGCTGGCTTTAGGGCGACTAAGTAAAACCGCTATTTTGTCACACCCACGCCGAGAATGAACCTTCCTGGTGTAATATCGCTGCAGATCCCCTGCTATATGGTTAAAAAAGGAACCAAAAAGGATGCTTTTTACGCTGAAGAAAGTGATTGGCGGTATGATGCTGCCGCTTCCGTTGATACTGCTTGTGATGGGCATCGGCCTGGGGTTGATCTGGTTTAGCCGCTTTCAGAAAACGGGGAAAGTGTGTATCAGCCTGAGTTGGCTCGCACTTTTACTGCTTAGCCTGCAACCTGTCGCCGATCGTCTGCTGAAACCGCTTGAGGACAGTTATCCTACCTGGCAGGATACACAAAAAGTGCACTACATCGTGGTGCTGGGTGGGGGGTACACCTGGAATCCGCAGTGGGCGCCGAGTTCTAACCTCATCAATAATAGTCTTCCGCGTCTGAATGAAGGTATTCGTTTGTGGCGGGCGAATCCCGGATCGAAACTGATTTTTACCGGCGCGGCCGCGAAAACCAATAACGTCAGCACGGCCGAAGTCGGTGCTCGCGTGGCGCAGTCGCTGGGCGTCCCCCGCAGCGAGATCATTACGCTGGATAAACCTAAAGATACCGAAGAAGAAGCGATTGCAGTAAAACAAGCTATTGGCGATGCGCCGTTCCTGCTGGTGACATCCGCATCGCACTTACCGCGTGCGATGATTTTCTTCCAGCAGGCCGGACTGCATCCTTTGCCTGCACCCGCCAATCAACTGGCCATCGATTCACCACTCAATCCGTGGGAGCGAGCAATTCCTTCGCCTGTCTGGCTGATGCATAGCGATCGGGTTGGTTACGAAACGTTGGGACGCATCTGGCAGTGGCTGAAGGGATCGGAACATTGACAGGAATGCTGCCTGATGGCGACACTCTCGCGTCTTATCAGGCCGGCGTGTTCAGCGCTCAATTGTAGGCCGGATAAGGCGCTCAGGCTGCCATCCGGCAATGCCGCAACCGGCTACTCAGGCGAGCCAGGGCAGCAGAGATTTAGTCGCCAGATCAAAGTTAGAGCGGCTAAAACGTCCGGTATTGACCAGTTGCGCAACCTCATCCCACAACACGTATAGCCAGCGCCGCCAGATAAATGATTCCGCCACCGGCGCGCGTTGTAAATACTGCCACAACAGACTTTCCGCCAGCGCATTGTCCATCAAGCGGAACAATTCATACTCTCTCGGTGCCCACAGCATTAAGCCAGGTCCCACCATCGCCAGAAGCTGATCGCTACGGGCATCTTTGAGCATACTGCGTAAACTGAAATTACCGTGGATCAGTACGCAATTATCATTAAAGCCTTCAAACAAGGCAGGTAAGCATTCTCGGGTACGAAACAAAATTCGCTTGTCCTGCATCGTCAGTCCGGTGTTGTTGAACTGGTTTAACGTGCTCCATAGCACTTCAACACGCTGCCGATACCAGGATGGCCAGAGATTCTCTTGCGTATTGTCCACCGCCCCCACACAGCCACGACTGTCCTGACGGTGCCACGACAGCAAGCCTTCCACGATCTGATCTTTTAAATGCTCCCAGCGTTCCGGGGTTCGGGCAGGCGCTTCTACCGGCACACCGCGTAAACGCTCAAGCAACAGGACATCAGGGCCGGGATGCTCTTCGTGCGTTAAGACCCCATAAATGACTGGCATACGCACCGTCCCGCTGCGTGCCAGCATGGTAGTTTTCCAGGCTAACTGCTGCGCCATCCCCGGTGTGGTGAAACTTCTCGCCATCAGTGGCATCGGATTTCCCTGGCTGTCATACAGTGACCACAGGGCCGTATCCACTTTTTCATTTACGCATTCAATACGACTGAGTTTTTCACCCAACAGATGGCTGAGTTCGGCACGCAACTGTTCCATTTCAGATTGCCCTCATAAATGCTACTGCTTTCATAATGAGCGTCGTGCAGACAGATGTCACCCGGATGAGATCAATTGATGAAAAGAAAAGTGGAGGAAAAGCGTAACGATACGATACGCCTCCCAAAAATACGCGTCATACTTCAAGCTGCAGGTGAGTAAAGCCTCCTGCAACTTAAATTATTCAGCGTATCTTGATGGAGAATCGTGAGAAAAACTAACGCATCTCAGCGCGAACACGCTCAAGATCTTCAGCGGTATCAACCCCTGTGCCAGGCACTTCCTTAGCAACGGCGACGTGAATTTTTTCGCCGTACCACAGCACACGCAGTTGCTCCAGCATTTCAATATGCTCAAGCGGGCTCGGCTGCCAGTTTACATAACGGCGAATAAATCCGGCGCGATAACCGTAAATGCCCAGGTGACGCAGGAAGGTATCGCCCACCGTTTCGAGGCTTTTGGCAAAACGGTCGCGATCCCATGGGATCGTCGCACGGGAAAAATAGAGTGCATAGCCTTCGGCATCCAGCACAACTTTTACCGCATTCGGATTAAACGCTTCTTCCGCGCTATGAATGGGGGCTGCCAGCGTCGCCATTCCAACCTGACGTTGCGCCAGATTTTCTGCCACCTGACGAATAATGACCGCCGGGATCATCGGCTCATCGCCCTGTACGTTCACGATAACGGTATCATCGCTAAAACCACATTTTTCGACAACTTCCGCCAGTCGCTCCGTGCCAGACTGGTGATCGGCGCGGGTCATGCACACTTCGCCACCCACCGCTTCTACCGCACGAGCGACATCTTCATGATCGGTGGCAACAATAATACGCTCAGCGCCAGATTCACGCGCTCGCTCCAGCACATGCACAATCATGGGCTTGCCGTTGATATCCAGCAGCGGCTTACCCGGCAAACGCGTGGATGCATAACGCGCGGGAATAATGACCACAAAACTCATGATTTACTCTCATCAGCAGTCAGAACACGGGCTTCGGTTTCCAGCAAAACGGGAATGCCATCGCGCAGTGGGAAAGCAAGGTTATCCAGTTTACAAATCAGTTCCTGTTTTTCCTGGTTAAACCAGAGTTTTCCATTGCAGACCGGGCAGGCAATGATTTCAAGCAGACGATGATCCATAGTTCCTCCAGATGGACCGGATTGTGAATCCGTAAATATTAACATAATCAATTAAGAGGCTGGGTCTATTTCCCAACCGTGCCGAGAGTCAGCAAATAAACCGTCCGGGCAATTCCCCAATGTCACTCGCGTCGCCTGCTGCCAGCGAGCAAAATCACTGATGGCCTGGAGCAAGCCTTTTTGCAGCGTCACCCCGGGCCTAACGCCATCCTGTAACCACAGTGAAATGACTTCCAGCACAGCGGTTTTACGGTGCATTTTGGCATCTATACGTCCAACCAACTGGCCGCGATGCAGCAGAGGTAAGACAAAATAGCCGTACTGACGTTTGGCCGCTGGCGTATAGCATTCCAGTCGGTAGCTAAAATCAAACAGCTGTTCAGCCCGTTTACGATCCCAGACCACCGGGTCAAACGGGGATAAAACAGCGCTGTGAGTGGCAGTCAACTTTCCTGCCAGAGCAAGTTCCAGTTGCGGCTGAAGGTTGCTATGCAGCCACAGGGTGCCCAGCCCTTCTACATCAACAGGAATTATATGTCGCTGTTCCCTTCGCATATCGCACCAGTTTTTTAACGCCGGGCGCTTCAGTCGATAGTAATCCGCCAACCACTGCTCACGGAAGATACCCAAACTACGAGCGCTATTATCCAGCATCACAATTTCGGCTTCATCCTGCGACAGCCAGTCACGCTCGTCATCCCAATGAGGCATGACGCGATGCGTTAAATCATACACTCGCTGAAAATTACGCCGCTCCACCACCATCACTTTCCCGGATGTAAAAAGCCCTTCCAGATGCCGCTTTTGTGGTTTCCATTCCCACCAGCCGCTGGCACCCTTACGTGGATGCTCAAAATCGGCTGAGCGTACCGGCCCATTATGCTGGATATGCTGTAACAGCTGCTCAATCTCATGCGCATGTTCTTTCATCCATGCCGCTTTGTATTTCCAGCCCATTTTTTCCGGAGCCAACATCCGATGGCGTATCAGCATAAAGTCGCTGCGCGGTAAAAAACAGGCTTCATGCGCCCAGTACTCCATCAGTTCACCCTGCAGTAAGGCGTCATCGAGCCATTGGGGGGAATACTCACCCAAACGGCTAAACAGCACCAGATAGGGACTGCGCGCGACAATATTGATGGTATCGATTTGCAATAGGGACATGCGAGAAATGGTCGCCAGAATATCCGCCGGCGTTGCCCGACGACGTGTTTTTTTCAGCAGACCTTGTGCAGCAAGGTGAAGATGACGGGCATCCGTCAAAGAAAGGTGCGGCAACGACATTTATGGCCTCATAAATGATCCGCTGCCGCAGCTTGAATCGGTTAGCGAGTCAGCGAGATTAAGCTATCCAGCAACGCATCAGGCCGTTCGCCTGACAGATGTGCGTCAACGGGTAAATACCACCAGTTCTCATCGGAAAATGCGCGGCATTTGACGGCATCTTTTTCCGTCATCACCAGCGTTTGTCCTTCGGCTACCAACGTACTGACGTCACTGTAGGTCAGAGACTGATGGTCCGCCAGTGCGACACATTTTTGTGGCCTGGCACCACATGCCTCAAGCGTGGCAAAAAAACGGGGTGGATGGCCGATACCCGCCATGGCGACAATATCAGGAAGTTGCGCGACATCGCGGCGCTCACCGGTACGTAAATTAACGGCCAACCCCGGCTCAAGATGCATGGGAATTTCACCCGGTCGCGCAACGCCGCCATTAACGATCGTGGCATCCACCGATTTCAGCCGACCAGCACGCTCACGCATTGGGCCCGCAGGAAGCCACCAGCCGTTACCAAACCGACGCACACCGTCAATCACCACGATTTCAACATCACGAGCCAGACGATAGTGCTGTAACCCATCGTCCGTCACAATGATCTGCACATCATGATGAGCAAGGATCGCTTTTACCGCATCCGATCTTACCGGAGATACCGCTACGGGTACGCCGGTACGTTGAAAGATAAGCACAGGCTCATCACCCGCTTCTGCGGTAGTGGTGTCTGCCGTTAGCAATAGCGGATAAGTCGCTGCTTTCCCGCCATAGCCACGGGACACTACGCCCACACGAATACCGCGTTGCTGCAGCTGTTCAACCAGCCAGATGACTACCGGTGTTTTACCATTGCCGCCTGCGGTCAGATTACCGACTATCACCACCGGTACTGGCGCACGCCATGCACGCTTAAGCCCAAGCTTGTAGCATAGACGAATCCCGCCACTCACCAGACCATACAGCCAGGAAAGTGGCAGTAATAATCGCCATAACGGCGATTCACCGGACCAGATACGTGCGATCATTGACCAAATTGCATTTTATGTAATTGTGCATAAACCCCACGCTGCTCAAGCAGTTCGCTATGAGTTCCGCGCTCAACAATCAGCCCGTCTTCCACCACGATGATCTCGTCTGCCTGTTCAATGGTAGAAAGGCGGTGGGCAATAACCAGAGAAGTACGGTTTTTCTGTAGCTCATCAAGTGCAGACTGAATCGCGCGTTCAGATTCGGTATCCAGCGCCGACGTAGCTTCATCGAGGATAAGGATCGGACTGTCGCGCAGCAAAGCGCGAGCAATGGCGATACGCTGGCGCTGACCACCTGAAAGCAGCACGCCGTTTTCGCCAATCACCGTATCCAGACCATCATCCATCTTGTTGATGAAATCCATGGCGTAGGCCATCTGTGCGGCTTTTTCGATCTGCTCACGGCTATACATATCGGTACGTGCGTAGGCGATATTGTTGGCAACCGTATCATTGAACAGGTGAACGTTCTGCGATACCAGCGCCACCTGATCGCGCAGAGATGACAGGGTGTATTCACGCAGGTCGTGCCCATCCATTAGAATCTGCCCTTCATCAATATCGTAGAAGCGCGTAATCAGGCTGGCGATGGTGGATTTACCAGAACCAGAACGTCCAACCAGGGCAACGGTTTTGCCCGCCGGAATATTCAAGTTGATGTTACGTAACGCAGGAATGTCACGGCCCGGGTAGGTAAAGGTCACATTACGGAACTCCAGATCGCCGGAAGCGCGTTCAATGACGCGTTTACCTTCATCTTTCTCTTGTTCGCTATCCAGAATCGTAAATAAGGTCTGGCATGCCGCCATACCGCGCTGGAACTGTGCATTGACGTTAGTCAGTGATTTCAGCGGACGCATCAGGGCGATCATTGAAGAGAAGACAACGGTAATTGTCCCTGCCGTCAGGTTTTCCATCACGCTTGGGAAACTGGCCGCATATAACACGAAAGCCAGAGCCAGAGAAGCGATCAACTGGATGATAGGATCGGAGATAGAAGAGGCAGAAACCATCTTCATCCCCTGCAAACGCATCTTGTTGCTGACTTTATCAAAACGCTTGGTTTCAACTTCCTGACCACCAAAAATCAACACTTCTTTGTGGCCTTTCAGCATCTGCTCTGCGCTGGTGGTAACCTGCCCCATGGTGTTTTGCATGTTTTTACTGATGCTACGAAAACGCTTGGAGACCACACGAATGGCCACCGACACGATAGGCGCCAGCACAATCAGGATCAATGACAGCTGCCAACTGTAGTAGAACATCATGATAAACAGGCCAATAATTGAGGCCCCTTCACGTACCACGGTGATCAATGCACCGGAAGACGAAGACGCGACCTGCTCTGAATCATAGGTAATACGAGACAGCAGCGTACCAGTAGACTGTTTATCAAAAAAGGCGACAGGCATGCCCATCATATGACCAAACAGGCGGCGGCGCATGGTCATAACCACTTTGCCTGACACCCATGAAATACAGTAGCTGGAGACATAGCTCGTAATACCACGAACTATCATCAGCCCAATGACCACCAGCGGCATCCACAGCAGCACAGAGCGATCGGTTTTACCAAAACCATCATCCAGTAATGGCTTGAGGAGCGATAACATGAAGGTATCGCTGGCCGCGTTAAGGACTAACGCTATACCCGCCACGATCAGACCCGATTTAAAAGGCGCTATGGTTGGCCATAGTCGGCGAAACGTCTGCCACGTAGAGAGATCTTTATCGTTATGCATTCAAAAAACCAGCATTTGTTAGAATAGCCACATATTCTACCCGTTATCCTCCAACACGCCAAACCACTGATGATACCAACGGGGTAAAATCTGATCCCGTAAACTGCGTATTCGCCAACTTTTTTGATAAATATCCAGCGTGATTTGCCCCTGGTGGGGTGTGTCCAGCCACTGGTAATTTTGTTGCCGGTAACGCTGCCGGACTTTCCATGACGGTAGACGCCAGGCATTGTAGCGGGATGCAGAGGCTATTGCGGCCTGTCCACCAATGCGTTGAACTAGCGCCAATGAGGATGACGTGTTACTCCCATGGTGTGGAACCTGCACAAACGTAGCCTGCAGATGCTGCCAGTAGTGACTTAGCATTTTTTGTTCAGCTGGGGATTCAATATCACCTGTCAGAAGAATACTCTGATGTCCGTCATCCACCTTTACCACACAGGAATGGTTATTCCCCTGCTCTTTATTTCCACTGACTGGCCAATGTGCGCTAAATGTTAATCCCTGCCACTGCCAGCGTTCCCCGCGAAAACAAGGGAGATGACCTTTCCAGCCCAACGGACTTCTAATCCACAGCGACGGCCAGGCTTGCTGTAGTGATTGCAACCCTCCCCGGTGATCCAAATGTTCGTGGCTTAGAATTACCCCTTGCGGTTCCAGGTTGTGCCAACGTAGCCAGGGAATGATCAACTGCTGCGCACTATCGCCCTCGGGCCAGGCCAATCCGGTATCATAGAGAATCGCTTTACCATTACGGGCAATCACCATTGCCAGTCCCTGCCCTACATCCAGCATATGGACCTGCCACAAATCAGCGCGGGGTGTTCTCCAGAATGGTCCACTCAATAACAAAAGTCCGGTAAAACAGGCAACCGGTAGCGTTTTCCATGCTTTTAATCGCCATACAATAAGCGTCAGCCATGGGGACAGCGCAAGCCATTGCCAACGTCCATCAATGTTGATCCATCCTTCCGGTAAGCTATTGAGTCCCCAAAATAACAGTGCCAGAGAACGGTCAGCGAAATACCACAATCCCGCCTCAATCATCACCTGACCGGTTAAATGCACGACCATTCCCGCTAATATCAGGGGAACTGAAACAAATGTGACCAGCGGTACCGCAAATAAATTGGCCAGGAATGAGGTCAGGCTAATACCGTGAAATAATGCGATTTGGACAGGCAGAAGCAGCACCGTAATACCCAACTGAAGATGAGCAAGCGCCAGTGCTGCACGCCCGATACGCGGGAGTGGCCAGTACGGCATCGGCATCCACTGATACCAGAATATCAGCGCCGCTACGGCGAAAGCAGACAACCACAGGCTTTGTGAAAGCACCGCGACCGGATCCACTACCACAATTGCTGCCAGGCAGGTAATCCAGACTGCCCAGCCACTCCACTGCCTGCCGCTTAGTTTTAGTCCCCCCCATACCATTAGCGCGGTGACCGTGCGTAATGCCGGTGGCTGCAGCCCCGTCAGCCAGGCATAAAATACAGCGCAGAGCACACCCCCGACTAGCGGAGCCTGCCAGCAGATCCAGCGTGCCGGCATAAAAAATTGTCCACCGCGTATCAGTCCGCCAGCGAGGAGTGCGGCAAAAGCAATATGCAGCCCGGAAATGGCCATCAAATGTGCTGTTCCGGTATCACGCATTATATTTTTTACCGCCTGCGATACAGACAAACGTTCCCCCATCCCTAACCCCAGTATGACTTGCTGCCAGGGATAGGCGGCAAGCGTGGTTTTTAGCGAGGAGAGATAACGTGCACGCAGACTGCATTGCGGCGTAATCACTGAGGCCTGCAGAAAACGCCCCGTCAGCGGCTGATGCTGTGCCAATGCATAGCGCTGGCTATCAAATCCACCTTCATTCAGTTGCCCATGCACAGCGCGAACTTTCAGCGTCATCGCCCATGTCTGACCTGCGCAAACATCGCCGGGTAAGTACTGCCCATACAGGACGACGCCAACGGCAGGAAATATCCGTCTCCCCTGAAGGTGTGTAATATGACCGTAGTGCGTGGTCATATTGTCGGTCCCGGTTATTTGAACGATAGCCTGCTGCGTTTTGGCCGGGAGCGTATCCCCAGCCCAGAGAACCTCTTTCGCTGCCAGTATTCCCCACAGGAAAAACAGCAGGACTAATCCGGCGTAATGCATATATCGATGAGGAATGAGACAAAGCAGACACGCCAGACCAAATACAAAGCTGACACACAGCATGTCTGGTAATACGGGTAATACCGTCAGCGGGAGAATGCCGCATAACGCACACGTACTGATTGTTGTTATTTTCATATGACACCTCCCTGTGACAGAGAGTGTGCAGGACAACTCAGCAGATGTCTGGCAACTATTTACCGGTAAACGAGGTGTATTCCGCTGTTATTTAACTGCAGATGTAACATACAACCAGGTTGGGAGAGCGATTCCAGTGCAGAGAGGTAAAAATGAAAAAAGCACCCATACAGGTGCTTTTCTCGGAGCTAAGTCTTGCTGAGGACTTAACCGTAAATATTGGCGCGATCGCGCAGTTCTTTACCCGGTTTAAAGTGCGGAACATATTTTCCTTCCAGATCCACTTTATCGCCAGTCTTCGGATTACGTCCGGTGCGTGGTGCGCGGTAATGCAAAGAAAAACTACCGAAACCGCGGATTTCAATACGCTCGCCCTGCGCAAGAGTCGAGGCCATATGTTCCAGCATCTCTTTTACTGCATCTTCAACCGCTTTCGCGGAAATATGAGGTTGCTGGGTTGCAAGTCTTTCAATCAATTCTGACTTGGTCATGATTCCTCCGGTTCCTTAAAGGCAAAATTAGCTGCTGCATTGATTAAGGGCGGCCGTAGCCGCCCTTTGTCATTGATTACAGGACGAATCCTGTAATCTGTCAAGCTACTCGTCACCCTTTGTGCTGTTAATAGCACAAAGGATTATACCCGTCATACTTCAAGCTGCATATGCGTTGGCTACGCTCGTTCACCCCAATCACTTACTGAAGTAAGCTCCTGGGGATTCGCTCCCTTGCCGCCTTCCTGCAACTCGAATTATTTAGGGTATAGAGTACTCGATATTACTCGCCTTTAGCTGCTTTGAAAGCTTCAGCCATTGCGTTGTTAGAGAAGTTTGCATCTTCCTGTTTGTTAACAGTTGCGATTGCATCTTTCTCATCAGCTTCGTCTTTAGCACGAACAGACAGGCTGATTGCACGGTTCTTACGATCAACGCCGGTGAATTTAGCTTCAACGTCGTCGCCTACGCTCAGAACCAGAGTTGCATCTTCAACGCGGTCGCGGGAAGCTTCAGAAGCGCGCAGGTAACCTTCAACGCCGTCAGCCAGTTCTACGGTTGCGCCTTTAGCGTCAACTGCAGTGACTTTACCGTTTACGATTGCGCCTTTCTTGTTCAGTGCAACCCAGTTGTTGAACGGATCTTCTGCGAGCTGTTTAACGCCCAGAGAGATACGCTCACGTTCTGCATCAACCTGCAGAACAACTGCTGCGATTTCGTCGCCTTTTTTGTATTCACGTACTGCTTCTTCGCCTGCAACGTTCCAGGAGATGTCAGACAGGTGAACCAGGCCGTCGATGCCGCCGTCCAGGCCGATGAAGATACCGAAGTCAGTGATAGACTTGATTTTACCTTCAACACGGTCGCCCTTGTTGTGGGTTTCCGCGAACTGCTGCCATGGGTTGTTTTTGCACTGCTTCAGACCCAGGGAGATACGACGACGTTCTTCGTCGATATCCAGAACCATAACTTCCACTACGTCGCCAACGTTAACAACTTTGGACGGGTGGATGTTTTTGTTGGTCCAATCCATTTCGGAAACGTGAACCAGGCCTTCAACGCCTTCTTCGATTTCAACGAAGCAGCCGTAGTCGGTCAGGTTGGTCACGCGGCCAGTCAGTTTGGTACCTTCCGGATAACGCTTAGCGATAGCTACCCATGGATCTTCGCCCAGCTGTTTCAGGCCCAGAGATACACGAGTACGCTCGCGGTCGAACTTCAGCACTTTAACAGTGATTTCGTCGCCAACGTTTACGATTTCGCTCGGATGCTTAACGCGTTTCCATGCCATGTCGGTGATGTGCAGCAGGCCGTCAACGCCACCCAGATCAACGAATGCACCGTAGTCAGTGAGGTTCTTAACGATACCTTTAACTTCCATGCCTTCCTGCAGGTTTTCCAGCAGCTGATCGCGTTCTGCGCTGTTTTCGGATTCGATAACGGCACGACGGGAAACAACAACGTTGTTACGCTTCTGATCCAGCTTGATGACTTTGAATTCAAGCTCTTTGCCTTCCAGGTGCAGCGTGTCGCGGACCGGACGAACGTCTACCAGGGAACCCGGCAGGAACGCGCGAATACCATTCAGCTCAACAGTGAAGCCACCCTTGACTTTGCCATTGATAACACCAGTAACGGTTGCAGCTTCTTCGTAAGCTTTTTCCAGCGTGATCCAAGCTTCGTGACGTTTAGCTTTTTCACGGGACAGCAGAGTTTCACCGAAGCCGTCTTCTACTGCATCCAGAGCAACGTCAACTTCGTCACCAACCTGGATTTCCAGCTCGCCCTGGGCGTTTTTGAACTGCTCTGCCGGAATGGCGGACTCAGATTTCAGACCGGCGTCAACCAGTACTACGTCTTTGTCGATAGCAACAACAACACCACGAACGATGGAACCCGGACGGGTTTCGATTTCTTTTAAGGATTCTTCAAACAGTTGAGCAAAAGATTCAGTCATGTTTAATCTTCAGGTTTCATATTTAACGTCCACCTGGCTCCATGCCGGATGGGGTTGTTTAACATACCCGCTGTCAATCCATTGCAACGGGGGTACTGCAAATTCGGTCGCACTTATGCGAGAGCCAGTTTTTGGCGCGCGTATTGTAACGCTTTTTCAATCACTTGCTCAATGCTTAATCGGGTTGAATCCAAAACTAAAGCATCAGCAGCGGGAACCAGCGGCGCTACAGCACGGTTGCGATCACGATCATCGCGTTCTTCGATCTCGGCCAAAAGGCGTTCAAAGTTAACACTAAAGCCCTTCTCCTGCAACTGTAGCATACGTCGATGCGCACGTTCTTGCGAGGAGGCGTCCAGAAAAATTTTTACTGGCGCATCAGGGAATACCACCGTGCCCATATCGCGTCCGTCAGCGATCAGGCCAGGTGCTTCGCGGAAGGCACGTTGGCGGCGTAAAAGCGCTTCGCGCACACGGGGAAATGCAGCCACCTGGGATGCGGCATTTGCCACTTCCTGAGTGCGGATTTCACCACTGACATCTTCGCCTTCCAGAATAACTTCCAGATTGCCGTCTGTTGAGATAAAACGCACATCCAGATGCGATGCAAGCGGTACCAGAGCATCTTCAGAAGTCACATCAACATGATGATGCAACGCCGCAAGAGCCAGTACACGGTAGATCGCGCCTGAATCTAACAGATGCCACTGCAATGCTTCCGCCATTGCCTTGCACAAGGTGCCTTTACCTGCACCACTTGGGCCATCAATGGTAATAACCGGGGCAATTGCCGTCATCTTTTTCTCCTTAAACAGGCATACGTTAACGTGAACGCCGCGCATTATACGCGCCAACGTCTACGAACGTTATCTTTGTGTGAAAAATACAGACTCATTGAAACTGAGTGTAGAATAAATGGGCAATCGGAGATGACGGAATGTGCCGCACCCGAAGATGCGGCAATAAAGTCAGGCAAGTGTGCTGATACGGGCCAGTTGTTCGAAGTAATCCGGGAAGGTTTTGGCGGTACATTTCGGGTCAAGAATGGTAACCGGTGTGTCAGACAGCGCCACCAGCGAGAAACACATCGCCATACGGTGATCGTTATAGGTCGCAATATCCGCAAACTGCAGCTTAACCGGCGGAGTGATACGGATAAAATCATGCCCCTCTTCAACTTCCGCCCCCACTTTGCGTAACTCCGTCGCCATCGCGAACAGACGATCGGTCTCTTTGACGCGCCAGTTGTAGATATTACGTAATGTCGTGGTGCCTTTAGCGAACAGCGCCGCCGTTGCAATGGTCATTGCCGCATCAGGAATATGATTCATATCCATATCAACAGCGTTCAACTCACCGCGAGTACAGGCAATAAAATCATCACCCCATGTCACGGTCGCGCCCATTTTTTCCAGCACATCGGCAAAGCGAATATCACCCTGCATGCTATGACGCCCAATTCCGGTAACCTTCACCGTACCGCCTTTGATCGCACCGGCCGCGAGAAAGTACGAGGCCGATGAAGCATCGCCTTCTACCAGATAAGCGCCCGGAGACTGGTACTGTTGGTTGCCCAGTACGACAAAACGCTGGTAGTTCTGGTTTTCAATGTCAACACCAAACGTTTTCATCAGGTTCAGCGTGATGTCGATGTACGGTTTTGACACCAGATCGCCTTTAATCGCGATCGTCGTATCCTGCGGTGCCAGCGGTGCCGTCATCAGCAGCGCGGTCAGGAACTGGCTGGAAACGCTGCCGTCTACCTCAACCTGCCCTCCGTCGAAGCCACCACGCAGACGTAAAGGCGGATAGTTTTCCTGCTCCAGGTATTCAATATTCGCTCCGCCCTGGCGCAGCGCATCAACCAGATGGCCAATCGGGCGCTCTTTCATGCGCGGTTCACCCGTCAACACGATATCATTGCTGCCCAGGCACAGAGCGGCGGCCAGCGGGCGCATTGCGGTTCCGGCGTTACCAAGGAACAGCTCTACAGCACCTTCGGCATGCAGCGGACCACCATTCCCCGTAATTTCACAGCGGGTACGATCGGCCGAAAGGGTATAGCTAATCCCCAACGCATTCAGCGCATTCAGCATATGGCGGACATCATCACTGTCCAGCAGGTTTGTCAGGACAGTGGTGCCATTTGCTAATGCAGCCAGCAGCAAAGCGCGGTTAGAAACACTTTTGGATCCAGGCAGATTGATGGTGCCATCCACCCGCGCAATGGGTTGTAACGTCAGGGATTCCATGAAACTCAACTCTCAAAAACAGACATAAAAACCCCACAGGCTGGCTGTGGGGATGAAAAGTACAGCAGATTAGCCGCGGCGACGCTCGAAATCGACCATGAAATCGGTCAGTGCTTTTACGCCTTCCAGCGGCATAGCGTTATAGATTGAAGCCCGCATTCCGCCAACCACACGGTGTCCCTTCAGTGCATGCAGGCCCGCAGCAAACGACTCTTCCAGGAAGAGTTTATCGAGCGCGCTGTCAGCCAACTGGAACGGGACGTTCATGCGTGAACGGTTCGACTTCGCCACATCGTTGCGGTAGAAATCGCTGTTATCAATCACGCCGTACAGCAGTTCTGCTTTTTGCTGGTTAATTTTATCCATTGCACTGACACCGCCCTGTTTTTTCAGCCATTTAAAGACCAGGCCTGACAGATACCAGGCAAAGGTCGGTGGCGTGTTAAACATGGAGTCGTTGTCATTCAGTACGGTATAGTCAAGGATCGACGGGCAAGACACGTGGGCTTTACCCAGTAAATCTTCACGTACGATGACAATGGTCAGCCCCGCAGGGCCAATATTTTTCTGCGCACCCGCGTAGATAACGCCATAGCGGCTAACATCAAGCGGCGCGGAAAGAATGGTAGAAGACAGATCCGCCGTGACGACCACATTGCTGGCAAAATTCGGCGTTTCATCAATCGCGATACCGTCGATGGTTTCGTTCGGGCAATAGTGCAGATATGCCGCGTTGTCAGAAAGCTGCCATTCGCTCATCGGCTTAACAGCGCGCAGGCCGTCAACGGTGACTTTGGCATCAATAACGTTTGGCGTGCAGTACTTTTTCGCTTCCTTAATTGCGCTGGCGGCCCAATAACCGGCATCAACGTAATCCGCGGTGGTTTTATCACCCAGAATATTTAACGGGATACCCGCGAACTGCCCGCGACCACCGCCATGGCAGAACAACACTTTATAGTTGGAGGGGATACTGAGAAGATCGCGAAAATCCTGCTCCGCTTCCTCTGCAACCTGGATAAACTCTTTGCCTCGGTGGCTAATTTCCATCACCGACGTGCCAAGACCGTTCCAGTCACAAAGATCCTGTTGAGCCAGTTTAAGTACTTCCGCCGGAAGCATTGCCGGACCTGAACTAAAATTGAAGACCTGAGCCATTTCCCCTCACCACGTTGTGTTGTTATCCAATCAACATCCTGTCGTTTACGATAATTCCTGTGACAGACATTGGGTATAAGTTATTCCTGTGGATATCGGTTTTATCATTCAGTGACACGCGCCGCAATGGGTAAAACTGGCCAGGGCAAAAATGAGCGATGCGTCACACAACAGAATCTATCGGATTGACGGATAAAAACCGAGATTTTCGCTATCAGGAGGCGCGTTTTGCCCAACCGACCTGCGACCATTCTGGTTTTGCATAGCGCAGAGATATATAAAGAAAGAAGCCCCCTACCCGTCAGCAGATAGTCCGCAGACACTCGACTGAACACGCTACGGTGTGAATCAAAGGCTTTATTTACGCCGAGGCTCCGGCGGCGATAGCGCCATTCATTGAAAACCCGTATCATTGCGCGCTTTCCGTACGACAAAAGTGATTTTCATGACGCAAACATTTATCCCCGGCAAAGATGCCGCACTGGAAGATTCCATCGCTCGCTTCCAGCAAAAATTACTCGACCTCGGTTTTCAAATTGAAGAAGCCTCATGGTTGAATCCCGTTCCTAACGTCTGGTCTGTACATATTCGCGACAAAGAATGCGCGCTGTGCTTTACCAACGGTAAAGGTGCGACGAAAAAAGCGGCGCTGGCTTCCGCACTGGGCGAATATTTTGAGCGTCTGTCCACGAATTACTTCTTTGCGGATTTCTGGCTGGGCGAAACCATCGCTAACGGCCCGTTCGTACATTACCCGAACGAAAAATGGTTCCCACTGACTGAAGATGATGACGTACCTGAAGGTTTGCTGGATGCGCGTCTGCGTGCCTTCTACGATCCAGACAATGAACTGACCGGTAGCATGCTTATCGATCTGCAATCCGGCAATGAAGAACGCGGCGTTTGCGGCCTGCCGTTTACCCGTCAGTCAGATAATCAGACCGTTTACATTCCGATGAACATTATCGGTAACCTGTACGTATCTAACGGTATGTCTGCGGGTAACACACCGAATGAAGCCCGCGTTCAGGGGCTGTCTGAAGTTTTTGAGCGCTATGTGAAGAACCGCATTATCGCGGAAAGCATCAGCCTGCCGGAAATTCCGGCCGAAGTGATGGCGCGTTACCCGGCAGTCGTTGAATCCATTGCAAAGCTGGAAGCCGAAGGATTTCCAATCTTCGCGTACGACGGCTCGCTGGGCGGCAAATACCCGGTTATCTGCGTTGTACTGTTCAACCCGGCTAACGGTACCTGTTTTGCCTCTTTCGGTGCGCACCCGGATTTCGGTGTTGCACTGGAGCGTACCGTCACTGAGCTGTTGCAGGGCCGTGGTCTGAAAGATCTTGACGTATTCACTCCCCCAACCTTCGACGATGAAGAAGTGGCTGAGCACACTAACCTCGAAACGCACTTCATCGATTCTAGCGGTCTGATCTCCTGGGATCTGTTCAAGCAGGATGCCGATTACCCGTTCGTTGACTGGAATTTCTCCGGTACAACGGAAGAAGAGTTTGCAACCCTGATGACCATCTTCAAAGCGGAAGATAAAGAAGTCTACATCGCCGACTACGAGCATCTGAGCGTTTACGCTTGCCGCATTATCGTTCCGGGTATGTCTGACATCTACCCAGCAGAAGATTTGTGGTTAGCCAACAACAGTATGGGCGCGCATCTGCGCGACACTATTCTGTCTCTGCCGGGTAGCGAATGGGAAAAAGAAGACTACCTCAACCTGCTCGCACAGCTGGATGAAGAAGGGTTTGACGACTTCACTCGCGTACGTGAGCTGCTGGGTTTGGCGACCGGTGCGGATAATGGCTGGTATACCCTGCGCATTGGCGAACTCAAAGTAATGCTGGCTCTGGCGGGTGGTGACCTTGAGCAGGCACTGATCTGGACGGAATGGACGATGGAATTTAACGCATCCGTCTTCAGCGCTGAACGCGCCAACTATTACCGTTGCCTGCAAACTCTGCTGCTGTTGTCACAAGAAGAGGACCGCCAGCCGCTGCAGTATCTTAACGCATTTGTTCGTATGTACGGTGCAGAGGCAGTTGAAGCAGCAAGTGCAGCAATGAGCGGAGAAGCGCCATTCTACGGATTACAAACAGTTGATAGCGATCTGCAGGCTTTCCCGGCACATCAGTCTCTGCTGAAAGCCTATGAGAAGCTGCAACGCGCGAAAGCAGCACACTGGTCAAAATAGTGGCAAACAGCCTATGTTGAGTAGGCTAAACGTATTGTCTGGGCTATATTACGGGGCGCTTTAAGCGCCCTGTTTTTTTTATTTTTGTCTACTCAAAAATAAATGTAAAAGCAAGGTTAAATAT
>NZ_JANEWL010000054.1:0-31858 GCF_028069815.1 Citrobacter sp. Awk 2 | reverse complement strand
ATAAAAAAGGTCGCCGAAGCGACCCTTTTTACGCTGTGTTTGCGATTACAGCAGTTCTTTTGCTTTCGCGACGACGTTGTCGACGGTAAAGCCGAACTCTTCAAACAGCAGTTCTGCCGGTGCAGATTCACCGAAGGTGGTCATCCCGACGATTGCGCCATTCAGGCCCACGTATTTGAACCAGTAATCAGCGATACCGGCTTCAATTGCCACACGTGCAGAGACCGCTTTCGGCAGCACGGATTCGCGGTAAGCCGCATCCTGCTTATCGAAAGCATCAGTAGACGGCATGGATACCACGCGCGCTTTCACGCCTTCAGCGGTCAGTTTGTCCCATGCAGCCACCGCCAGCTCAACTTCAGAGCCGGTCGCGATGAAGATCAGTTCTGGCTGACCAGCGCAATCTTTCAGCACGTAACCACCACGGGCGATATTCGCCAGTTGCTCTGCAGTACGTTCCTGCTGCGCCAGGTTCTGACGGGAGAGGATCAGCGCGGTCGGGCCGTCCTGACGCTCAACACCGTATTTCCACGCCACAGCGGATTCAACCTGGTCACACGGACGCCATGTGCTCATGTTCGGGGTCACACGCAGAGAAGCGACCTGCTCTACCGGCTGGTGAGTCGGGCCATCTTCGCCCAGACCGATGGAGTCGTGGGTGTAGACCATGACCTGACGCTGTTTCATCAGCGCAGCCATACGCACCGCGTTACGGGCATATTCCACGAACATCAGGAAGGTGGAGGTGTACGGCAGGAAACCACCGTGCAAAGAGATACCGTTGGCGATAGCGGTCATACCGAATTCACGTACACCGTAATGGATGTAGTTACCGGCAGCATCTTCGTTAATCGCTTTAGAGCCAGACCAGATAGTCAGGTTTGATGGCGCCAGGTCGGCAGAGCCACCAAGGAATTCAGGCAGCAACGGACCAAACGCTTCAATCGCGTTCTGGGATGCTTTACGGCTGGCGATTTTGGACGGGTTCGCCTGCAGTTTAGCAATGAATTCGTTCGCTTTTGCGTCGAAATCAGACGGCATTTCGCCTTTCATACGACGGGTGAATTCAGCGGCTTCCTGCGGGAAGGCTTTGGCATAAGCAGCGAACTTCTCGTTCCATGCCGCTTCTTTTGCCTGACCGGCTTCTTTCGCATCCCACTGCGCGTAAATATCAGACGGGATTTCAAACGGCGCGTATTTCCAGCCAAGCTGTTCGCGGGTCAGCGCGATCTCAGCATCGCCCAGCGGCGCACCGTGAGAGTCATGGGTGCCAGCTTTGTTCGGGGAACCGAAACCGATGATGGTTTTGCACATCAGCAGGGACGGTTTATCGGTGACCGCACGGGCTTCTTCAACGGCGCGCTTAATCGCGTCAGCATCGTGACCATCAACGCCACGAACCACATGCCAGCCGTAAGCTTCAAAACGCTTCGCGGTGTCATCGGTGAACCAGCCTTCAACGTGACCATCGATGGAGATACCGTTGTCATCGTAGAACGCCACCAGTTTGCCCAGCTTCAGCGTACCAGCCAGGGAGCATACCTCGTGAGAGATACCTTCCATCATGCAGCCGTCGCCCATGAACGCATAAGTGAAGTGGTTAACAATGTCGTGGCCCGGACGGTTAAACTGCGCCGCCAGTGTTTTTTCAGCAATAGCCATACCCACTGCATTCGCAATACCCTGACCCAAAGGACCTGTCGTGGTTTCCACACCTGCGGTGTAACCGACTTCCGGGTGTCCCGGGGTTTTGGAGTGCAGCTGACGGAAGTTCTGCAGCTCGGACATCGGCAGATCGTAGCCGGTGAGGTGCAGCAGACTATAAATCAGCATGGAGCCGTGGCCGTTGGACAGCACGAAGCGGTCACGGTCAGCCCAGGACGGGTTAGTCGGGTTGTGGTTCAGGAAATCACGCCACAGGACTTCGGCAATGTCAGCCATACCCATCGGGGCACCCGGGTGACCGGATTTGGCTTTCTGTACTGCGTCCATGCTCAGCGCACGAATAGCATTGGCAAGCTCTTTACGTGAGGACATTTTGACTCCAGATCGGATAATGAAGGCCGTGCCCTTAACGACTTGACGACAGAGCGTTTTGGGCTACGCCGGAAAAAAGTGCCAACAATGTAACCCAAGCCGCGTGTCATGTACATGGAGCATCCTTTTACTGCTTCAGAAATCTCTGGATCATGCGCGCATGTTGCGCAATCTACTCGCCCGCTTATTGTTCTTTTCTTTATACTTAGGCTGAGCGTCGGTTTACCTGCAAACGACGCAATTTTTAGAATAATCCTGACTTTGTGCGGAAGAGAAAACATGAAAATTCGCGCTTTACTGCTTGCTATGAGCATGGCGACGGCATTGACCGGTTGCCAGAATATGGACTCCAATGGACTGCTTTCTTCTGGCGCAGAGGCTTTTCAGGCCTACAGCCTGAGCGATGCTCAGGTAAAAGCGCTCAGCGATCAGGCCTGTAAGGATATGGACAGCAAAGCTACCATCGCCCCGGCTGGCAGCGAATATGCGACGCGTCTTAGCAAAATCGCCACTGCACTTGGCGACAACATTAACGGTCAGCCAGTGAACTACAAAGTCTATATGGCGAAAGATGTGAATGCCTTTGCCATGGCAAACGGCTGTATCCGCGTGTACAGCGGCCTGATGGATATGATGACGGATAATGAAGTTGAAGCAGTCATCGGCCACGAAATGGGTCACGTTGCGCTGGGTCACGTGAAAAAAGGTATGCAGGTTGCGCTAGGAACCAACGCCGTGCGTGCTGCGGCGGCATCTGCGGGCGGCATCGTCGGCAGCCTGTCGCAATCACAACTGGGCGATCTTGGTGAGAAACTGGTGAATTCACAGTTCTCTCAACGCCAGGAATCCGAAGCAGATGATTACTCGTATGATTTGTTGCGCAAGCGCGGCATCAACCCGGCGGGTTTAGCCACCAGCTTTGAGAAACTGGCAAAACTGGAGGCAGGACGTCAAAGCTCAATGTTTGACGATCACCCGGCATCCGCAGAACGTGCGCAACATATTCGCGATCGCATGAGCGCGGACGGAATTAAGTAATCTTCAAACAGTGCAGGATGGCGGCGTGAATGCCTTATCCGGCCTACAGATTTCATCCCATTATCGGACGTAATTGGCGAAGTCAGTTTGGGCCCGGCCAGCGCACAGCCACCGGAGCGTACACGTAGTACGTGAGGATGGCGAGCACTGCCCGGACCCAAAATGACGAGTAAAATAGTCCGACTATTATTCGCCTTTCTTCGCCGCCTGAATATACAGCATTTCCAGCGCTAACGTTGCCGCGGCCAGCGCGGTGATCTCTGACTGATCGTAAGCAGGCGCGACTTCTACAACGTCCATGCCGACGATGTTCAGATCTTTCATACCACGTACCAGTTTGATTGCACGATCGGAGGTCAGGCCGCCGATCACTGGCGTACCGGTACCTGGTGCAAACGCAGGATCCAGGCAGTCGATATCAAAAGTCAGGTATACCGGCATATCGCCAACTACCTGCTTAACCTGCGCAATGATGTCATCCACACTGCGATCGTTCACCTGGCAGGCATCCAGTACGGTAAAGCCGTTGTCTTTATCGAATTCAGTACGAATGCCAATCTGCACAGAGTGATTTGGATCGATCAGACCTTCGTTTGGCGCAGTGTAGAACATCGTGCCATGGTCAAATTCACAGCCGTTGGCGTAGGTGTCGGTATGCGCATCAAAGTGCACCAGCGCCATTTTGCCAAAGTGCTTCGCGTGAGCGCGCAGCAGCGGTAGCGTGACGAAGTGGTCACCACCAAAAGAGAGCATGCGCTTACCAGCAGAAAGCAGCTTCTCAGCATGCGCCTGCAGCTTTTCACTCATTTCACGGGCATCGCCAAACGCGTAAACCAGATCGCCGCAGTCCACGACGTTCAAACGTTCGCGCATATCGAAATTCCACGGGAAACGGTTGTGTTCCCAGGCCAGGTTAGTGGAAACCTGACGGATCGCCGCCGGGCCGTGACGCCCGCCCGCACGACCAGATGTTGCCATATCAAACGGTACGCCGGTGATTACCCAGTCGGCATCACTGTCGTATGGCATGAAGTTCATCGGCAGACGCAAAAAACCAAAGGCGTTAGAAACCAGGGAGTTGTCGTATTGATGACCTAAGGTGCTCATGTACTGACCTCTTATAAAATCGGTGAAAAAAAATCCCCTCCGCGTCGTTAAGCCCGACGAGGAAGGGATTGATTTACGTGACTACTTGCATGGGCGAATTATCGCCGTTAATTTGTACGGATTCAAGTGAGCGCCGTAAATGCCGCCCTCTCTGAATCTGACTGCCGGATGGCGGTTGCGCCTTATCCGGCCTACTTTCGTAGCTCCGGTAAGCGCAACACCACTGAACATTTACCGTTACTCGTCTTCGAGATAGGTATATCCGTACAGCCCTGCTTCGAACTCTTCGAGGAACTGCTGCTGCAACTCCGCGTCCAGATCGGTGTTTTTCACCTGATCACGGAACTGTGTCAGCAGAGTATTCGGGTCCAACTGCACATACTGCAGCATGTCTGCCACAGTATCGCCCTCGTCAGACAACTCAACTTCGACACTGCCATCAGGGAAGACAAACACGTCAACCGCTTCGGTATCACCGAACAGGTTGTGCATGTTACCGAGGATCTCCTGATAAGCCCCCACCATAAAGAAGCCCAGCATCGGCGGGTTCTCCGGATCGTACTCCGGCATCGGCATGGTGGTGGCAATTCCGTCGCCGTCAACGTAATGGTCGATAGCACCATCGGAATCACAGGTAATGTCCAGCAGAACCGCCCGGCGCTCAGGGGCCTGGTTCAACCCTTCCAGCGGCATCACCGGGAACAACTGATCGATACCCCACGCATCCGGCATCGACTGGAACAGAGAGAAGTTGACGTAAATCTTATCCGCCATACGCTCCTGCAGCTCGTCGATAATCGGACGATGCGCGCGGTTGCTCGGGTCGAGTTGTTTCTGTACTTCGTGACACATATTCAGATAGAGCTGTTCAGCCCATGCGCGTTCCTGCAGGCTAAAAGTGCCTGAAGAGTAGCCGACGTGAATATCGTGCAAGTCCATCTGGCTATCGTGCAACCATTCACGTAACGAGCGACGGGTACCCGGCTCGTGCATCTCCTGCCACGTTTCCCACATACTTTGCAGGGCGCGCGGAGCATCTTCAGCCGGAGGTGTGGCTTCGGTGTGTTCGCTACGTTCAACGCCGATAATGTTCGACACCAGTACGGTATGGTGTGCAGTAACAGCACGTCCAGATTCGGTGATCACCGTCGGGTGCGGCAGGCCATGTTCTTCACAGGCATCGCCAATCGCCCAGATAATGTTGTTGGCGTATTCGTTCAGGCCGTAGTTCACAGAGCAGTCGGACTGCGAGCGGGTCCCTTCATAGTCCACGCCCAGACCACCACCCACATCGAAGCACTGGATATTTACGCCCAGTTTATGCAGTTCAACGTAGAAACGGGCTGATTCACGTACGCCGGTAGCGATATCGCGAATGTTCGCCATCTGCGAACCAAGGTGGAAATGCAGCAGTTGAATGCTATCCAGACGACCGCGCTCACGCAGAATTTCCACCAGTTGCAGCACCTGGTTTGCCGCCAGGCCAAACTTGGATTTCTCGCCGCCGGAAGACTGCCATTTACCGGACCCCTGGGAGGCCAGACGTGCACGAACACCGAGGCGTGGCACGACGTTCAGGCGCTCGGCCTCTTCCAGCACGATGGCGATTTCAGACATCTTCTCGATAACCAGATAGACCTTATGGCCCATCTTCTCACCGACCAGCGCCAGGCGAATGTATTCGCGGTCTTTATAGCCGTTACAGACAATCACGCTACGGGTCATACCCGCGTGCGCCAGTACCGCCATCAGTTCCGCTTTCGAACCCGCTTCCAGACCTAACGGTTCGCCAGAGTGGATCAGCGATTCAATAACACGGCGATGCTGGTTAACTTTGATCGGGTAAACCAGGAAGTAGTCGCCGTTGTAGCCGTATGATTCACGTGCACGTTTGAACGCCGCGTTAATCGAGCGCAGACGATGCTGCAGGATCTGCGGGAAGCAAAACAGCGCAGGCAGACGTTGCCCCTGTGCTTCACGGGCTTTTACCAGTTCGGCGAGATCGACACGCGCTTCTGGGACGTCAGGGTCCGGGCACACGCTAATGTGGCCTAATTCATTGACGTCGTAATAATTATTACCCCACCAGGCAATATTGTATGTACGCAGCATCTTGCTGGCTTCCTGGGAACTCATTGCAACCTCCTGCATGGAGCGTAGTACACCCTGTCCGCCCGCTGACGAAGGCGAACCCATGAAAATGTCGTCAGACATAGCGAACCTCAGATTTTATTAACAAGTGTAAAACAGTTGACTACTATCGCAATCCGAAGAGGCGATAACAACCCATAAACAGGCAGATTTTCCAGCAGATAGTGCTGACGCTCCGACTGTGCGACCGGTTTCTTTTTCATATCATTGTAAACACGTAACCGAACTTAATGCTGACGGTTCGGCGAAACCACGAGAAAACTCTTGTTTACCAAGAGCGCCCTTGTTCAGTCCTTAGTGACCGTAGCCGGCCCTGGAGTCCTGAGAAGCGCCGAGATGGGTATAACATCGGCAGGTATGCAAGATGCAGATTACGGGGGACATATGTACACCAGAACGGTGTGACAGATTCAGCAGAATACAACGGTTCATTATCTCGTATCACCTCCACGGCTGCTCCTGACGGAACGAACCCACAAGCCAAAGCTAAAGTTTTAGCCCGGCTGGAAGTGGCAACACGATGAAAACGTCGTGTGCTTTTGTCTATCCTAAATAATTCGAGTTGCTGGAAGGCGGCAACGCAGGGAGTCCCCGGGAGCTTACATGAGTAAGTGACTGGGGCGAGCGAGTACTGCCAACGCACATGCAACTTGAAGTATGACGGATATGAGCCGCGCGCCGCGTTTTATACCGATAAGAAGGTCAAAATGCAAAAGATAAATATGCACATTGCCAGCACCGTCAGGAAAAATTTCCAGTTACATTTTCAGTACAATGCGACCTTAATCAAAAAAAAGCTGGAAATCAGGCGAAGAAGTATCCTAAAATAGCCGTCCAGATGTTAATCCATCTATACCGATTAACACTCAGACTGCCAGTGTCCGTCATCTGCAGACTCATGGTAGAATCTTCTACACATGGCTATTCCACTCGACAGTTTGAGCTAACCAAATATTCCTTAGGTGAAATTAAATATGGCAAAACACCTTTTTACGTCCGAGTCCGTATCAGAAGGGCATCCTGACAAAATCGCTGACCAAATCTCTGATGCCGTGCTGGATGCAATCCTCGAGCAGGATCCGAAAGCACGCGTAGCCTGCGAAACCTACGTCAAAACCGGTATGGTTTTAGTTGGCGGCGAGATCACTACCAGCGCTTGGGTAGATATCGAAGAGATCACGCGTAACACGGTTCGCGAAATTGGCTATGTGCATTCCGACATGGGCTTTGACGCCAACTCTTGCGCAGTTCTGAGCGCCATCGGTAAGCAGTCTCCGGATATCAACCAGGGTGTTGACCGCGCGGATCCGCTGGAACAAGGCGCTGGCGACCAGGGTCTGATGTTTGGTTATGCAACCAATGAAACCGACGTGCTGATGCCTGCGCCAATCACCTACGCGCATCGTCTGGTACAGCGTCAGGCTGAAGTACGCAAAAACGGTACTCTGCCGTGGCTGCGTCCGGATGCAAAAAGCCAGGTCACTTTCCAGTATGACGACGGTAAAATTGTCGGTATTGATGCCGTGGTTCTGTCGACTCAGCACGCTGAAGATATCGACCAGAAATCTCTGCAAGAAGCCGTCATGGAAGAGATCATCAAACCGGTACTGCCGACCGAATGGCTGACCGCTGCGACCAAATTCTTCATCAACCCGACGGGTCGTTTTGTGATCGGCGGCCCAATGGGCGACTGCGGTCTGACTGGTCGTAAAATCATCGTTGATACTTACGGCGGCATGGCCCGTCACGGTGGCGGTGCATTCTCCGGTAAAGATCCGTCTAAAGTTGACCGTTCTGCGGCCTACGCTGCACGTTATGTGGCAAAAAATATCGTCGCTGCAGGTCTGGCAGACCGTTGTGAGATTCAGGTTTCCTACGCTATCGGTGTAGCTGAACCGACCTCTATCATGGTTGAAACCTTTGGTACCGAAAAAGTACCTTCAGAGCAGCTGACCCTGCTGGTGCGCGAGTTCTTCGATCTGCGTCCATACGGTCTGATTCAGATGCTGGATCTGCTGCACCCGATCTACAAAGAAACCGCAGCTTACGGTCACTTTGGTCGTGAACATTTCCCATGGGAAAAAACCGACAAAGCGCAACTGCTGCGTGACGCTGCCGGTCTGAAGTAATTTACTGAAGACTGTCCGCTTAGTAAGACCAGCCTCGTGCTGGTCTTTTTTTTATTCCCCTATTCTCCTCCAACACCTCGTCACCTGAACAATACAGTGAATCATCTCTTTCAATAAAAATGAAAGCGATTACACATCACCGCTTTTCTATCCACAACGAGTTAACATCTCTTTTCCGCCGCGGCTGCATCACTGTTACATCGCCTTTCAGGATTGTCTTAATTCCAGGCAATCAGCCATATTTAATCGCATTATAAAATGTTAACTTTCAAATAGTTAACTAATAAGCGTGATGAATGTTAGTGTAACCGATTACACTAATGTGATGTGATTCGCATTTTTTTACCCCGTACTCACCTACCCTTAACATCAACAAAACTAGTTACCCAACCGGAGGGCATCATGCCTGACTATAAAAAAGCGGGGCGTTCCAACAAAGCCATGACATTCTTTGTCTGCTTCCTTGCAGCCCTGGCAGGATTACTTTTTGGCCTGGATATCGGTGTTATTGCGGGTGCTTTACCTTTCATCACCGATGAGTTCCAAATTACTGCACACACTCAGGAATGGGTGGTGAGCTCCATGATGTTTGGTGCAGCTGTCGGCGCTGTCGGTAGCGGCTGGCTCTCCTTCAAACTGGGTCGTAAAAAAAGCCTGATGATCGGCGCCATCCTGTTTGTTGCCGGTTCGCTGTTCTCCGCCGCGGCGCCAAACGTGGAAGTACTGCTGGTTTCTCGCGTACTGCTGGGTCTGGCAGTTGGCGTTGCGTCTTATACCGCACCGCTTTATCTGTCCGAAATCGCGCCGGAAAAAATTCGCGGCAGCATGATCTCCATGTATCAGTTGATGATCACCATCGGGATCCTTGGTGCCTATCTGTCCGATACCGCGTTTAGCTACAGCGGCGCATGGCGCTGGATGCTGGGCGTGATCATCATCCCGGCGTTGTTACTGCTGGTTGGCGTTATCTTCCTGCCAGACAGCCCACGCTGGTTCGCGGCTAAACGTCGCTTTGTCGATGCCGAGCGCGTCCTGTTGCGCCTGCGTGATACCAGTGCAGAAGCTAAGCGCGAGCTGGATGAGATTCGTGAAAGCCTGCAGGTAAAACAGAGTGGCTGGGCGCTGTTTAAAGAAAACAGCAACTTCCGTCGCGCGGTGTTCCTGGGCGTACTGTTACAGGTGATGCAGCAGTTCACCGGGATGAACGTCATCATGTACTACGCTCCAAAAATCTTTGAACTGGCGGGTTATACCAATACCACTGAACAGATGTGGGGGACCGTTATTGTCGGTCTGACTAACGTGCTGGCAACCTTTATCGCCATTGGCCTGGTTGACCGTTGGGGACGTAAACCTACACTGATCCTCGGCTTTATCGTCATGGCCGTCGGTATGGGCGTACTGGGCACGATGATGCACGTAGGCATTCACTCGGCAGCCGCTCAATACTTCGCGGTGCTGATGCTGCTGATGTTTATTGTTGGCTTCGCCATGAGCGCCGGTCCGCTGATTTGGGTGCTGTGCTCTGAAATTCAGCCGCTGAAAGGCCGCGATTTCGGTATCACCTGCTCTACCGCAACCAACTGGATTGCCAACATGATTGTCGGCGCAACCTTCCTGACGATGCTGAATTCGCTGGGCAGCGCCAACACCTTCTGGGTCTACGGTGGCCTGAACGTACTGTTCATCTTCCTGACCCTGTGGCTGATTCCGGAAACCAAAAACGTCTCTTTGGAACACATCGAACGTAACCTGATGAAAGGTCGTAAACTGCGCGAAATTGGCGCGCACGATTAATCATCTTATTGCTTCCTCCCGCCGGGAGGAAGCCTTCTTCTTGCAGTCCCTTCCCTGTCGCACTATCCTCTGGCGTTATGAAAACCACCCGTCTTCCCATCGCTATCCAGCAAGCCGTTATGCGCAGCCTGCGGGAAAAACTCGCACAGGCCAATCTTAAGCTCGAGCGTAATTACCCGGAACCTAAGCTGGTGTATCAACAGCGCGGCACCGCTGCAGGCACCGCGTGGTTACAAACCTACGAAATCCGCCTCAATCCGGTACTGCTGATGGAGAATGTCGACGCGTTCGTGAATGAGGTAGTTCCACATGAACTGGCGCATTTGCTGGTGTGGAAGCACTTTGGCCGCGTACCGCCACACGGCAAAGAATGGAAATGGATGATGGAGAGCGTGCTGGGCGTTCCAGCCCGACGCACGCATCAGTTTGAACTGCAATCCATACAACGCAAGACCTTTACCTACCGCTGTAAGTGCCAGGAACACCAGCTGACGGTCCGCCGCCATAACCGCGTTGTACGCGGTGAAGCCACCTACCGCTGCGTCCACTGCGGTGAGCCGCTGATTGCAGAATAATCATCAGAATTATCAGGAACTTTTCTGATCTAACTGATTGCATACAAGAACAACTTTCGCTACGTTGCGGGCTCGTTTTGACACGGAGTTCGTGATGTACCGTAATCTTTCTTTTGCAGCGGCCCTGTTAGCCGCTGCGTTTTCAGGCCCGGTTTTAGCCGAAGGCATCAACAGTTTTTCTCAGGCAAAAGCAGCAGGCGTCAAAGTTAACGCCGATGCGCCGGGCGACTTCTACTGTGGTTGTAAAATTAACTGGCAAGGTAAAAAAGGGGTCGTTGACCTTGAATCCTGCGGCTATAAAGTGCGAAAAAACGAAAACCGCGCCAGTCGAATTGAGTGGGAGCACGTGGTTCCTGCCTGGCAATTTGGCCATCAGCGCCAGTGCTGGCAGGATGGTGGACGTAAAAACTGCGCCAAAGATCCGGTCTATCGCAAGATGGAAAGCGATATGCATAACCTGCAGCCTGCGGTGGGGGAAGTCAATGGCGATCGCGCAAACTTCATGTACAGCCAGTGGAACGGTGGCGAAGGTCAGTATGGACAGTGCGCCATGAAGGTTGATTTCAAAGAGAAAGTTGCCGAGCCGCCAGCCCGCGCCCGCGGTGCTATCGCACGCACCTATTTTTACATGCGCGATCGGTACGACCTGACGCTCTCCCGCCAACAAACCCAGCTTTTTAATGCCTGGAACAAGCAATATCCGGTCACCGACTGGGAGTGTGAACGTGATGAGCGTATTGCAAAGGTACAGGGGAACCATAACCCCTATGTGCAACGCGCTTGCCAGGCGCAAAAGAGCTAACCTACACTAGCGGCAATATTTTAAACCATGCCCTGGCCTTTAATAGCTCAGGGCCATGACGCGGATGTTTAACTATGCGCATTCCTCGTATTTACCACCCTGAGCCACTCAATTCCGGCAGCCAAATTTCACTGTGTGAAGATGCCGCCAACCATATCGGTCGCGTGCTGCGTATGGGACCGGGCCAGGCGCTACAGCTGTTTGACGGCAGCAACCAGGTATTTGACGCCGAAATCACCCACGCCAGCAAAAAAAGCGTGGACGTGAAGGTGCTGAACGCCGAACTCGACGATCGTGAATCACCGTTGCATATCCATCTTGGACAAGTCATGTCACGTGGCGAAAAAATGGAATTCACTATCCAGAAATCGATCGAACTGGGTGTAAGCCTCATTACGCCACTTTTTTCTGAGCGCTGCGGCGTTAAACTGGACAGTGAACGCCTGAACAAGAAACTCCAGCAGTGGCAGAAAATTGCCATTGCCGCCTGCGAACAATGCGGTCGTAACCGGGTACCTGAAATTCGCCCGGCAATGGATCTGGAAGCATGGTGCGCCGAACAAGACGAAGGGTTGAAGTTGAACCTGCACCCACGCGCCAGCGCCAGCATTAATACACTGCCGCTACCCGTAGAGCGTATCCGCTTGCTGATTGGCCCGGAGGGTGGGCTGTCGGCAGATGAAATTGCCATGACCGCACGTTATCAGTTTACTGATATCCTGTTAGGACCTCGCGTTCTGCGTACAGAGACAACTGCGCTCACCGCCATTACCGCGCTTCAGGTGCGTTTTGGCGATCTGGGCTAAGGCATAAACGGAGAAGAACATGATTAAGCTCGGCATCGTGATGGATCCCATCACAAGCATCAACATCAAGAAAGATTCCAGTTTTGCTATGCTGCTGGAAGCACAACGTCGTGGTTATGAACTTCACTATATGGAGATGGCCGATCTTTATCTGATCAACGGGGAAGCCCGCGCCCGTACGCGTACTCTGAGCGTCGAGCAGAACTACGACAAATGGTATGAGTTCAACAACGAACAGGATCTCCCGCTGGCAGATCTGGACGTCATCCTGATGCGTAAGGATCCCCCGTTTGATACTGAGTTCATCTACGCAACCTACATTCTGGAACGTGCAGAAGAACAAGGGACGCTGATCGTTAACAAGCCGCAGAGTCTGCGTGATTGCAACGAAAAGCTGTTCACCGCCTGGTTCGCCGACCTGACACCGGAAACGCTGGTCACGCGTAACAAGGCACAGCTGAAAGCCTTCTGGCAAAAGCACAACGATATTATTCTTAAACCGCTGGATGGTATGGGCGGCGCATCTATCTTCCGTGTGAAGGAAGGCGATCCGAACCTCGGCGTGATTGCTGAAACGCTGACCGAGCACGGTACCCGCTACTGCATGGCGCAGAACTATCTGCCAGCAATTAAAGACGGCGACAAACGTGTCCTGGTAGTCGATGGCGAACCTGTACCGTATTGCCTGGCGCGCATTCCGCAGGGTGGAGAAACCCGAGGCAACCTGGCTGCCGGTGGTCGTGGCGAACCGCGCCCATTAACCGACAGTGACTGGGAAATTGCCCGTCGCATTGGACCAACCCTGAAAGCCAAAGGTCTGATCTTTGTCGGCCTGGATATCATTGGCGATCGCCTGACTGAAATTAACGTCACCAGCCCAACCTGTATTCGTGAAATCGAAGCAGAGTTCCCGGTCTCTATTACCGGAATGCTGATGGATGCCATTGAGGCTCGTCTACAGAAATAAATACGTTGCCGGATGGCGACGCCCTCGCGTCTTATCCGGCCTGGAATTGCACCCCGTAGGCCGGATAAGGCGCACCCTTCATCCGGCAACGCTATTTTCAGAGGGTGACATCTTCTCGCTTTGCCCACATACTGGGCGCTGTTGCTTTTTTGAACCAGGAAACAGAACCTCTGACAATGAATTTACAGCATCACTTTCTTATTGCCATGCCTGCTCTCCAGGATCCTATTTTCCGCCGCGCTGTGGTGTACATCTGTGAACATAATGAGAACGGTGCGATGGGGATTATCGTCAATAAGCCCCTGGAAAACTTACAGATTGAAGGGATTCTGGAAAAGCTGAAGATCACGCCTGAAGGACGCGATCCGTCCATCCGTCTGGATAAAGCAGTGATGCTCGGCGGCCCGTTGGCGGAAGACCGCGGATTTATTCTGCATACCCCGCCCGCCCGTTTTGCATCCAGTATCTTAATTTCCGATAACACCATCATCACGACATCCCGCGATGTTTTAGAAACCTTAGGTACCCAGGAACAACCGTCCGAAGTGCTGGTCGCATTAGGTTATTCATCCTGGGAAAAAGGCCAGCTTGAACAAGAACTGTTGGATAACGCCTGGCTCACCGCCCCCGCCGATCTCAACATCTTGTTTAAAACACCGATCGCCGATCGCTGGCGCGATGCTGCAAAACTTATCGGCATAGATATTTTGACCATGCCTGGCGTGGCGGGACATGCATAATGAGTGAAACGTTACTCTCGTTTGATTTTGGAACCAAAAGCATTGGCGTGGCGATTGGCCAACGTATTACCGGCACAGCCAGACCCCTACCTGCTATCAAAGCTCAGGACGGTACGCCGGACTGGAATTTGATTGAACGCCTGCTAAAAGAGTGGCAACCAGATGAAATCATCGTCGGCCTGCCGCTCAATATGGATGGTACTGAGCAACCCCTGACCGCACGCGCGCGCAAATTCGCCAACCGTATTCATGGTCGTTTCGGTGTCACCGTTACATTGCATGACGAACGGCTGAGTACCGTCGAAGCCCGCTCCGGCCTGTTTGAGCAGGGTGGATACCGTGCGCTGAATAAAGGCAAAGTAGACTCCGCGTCTGCCGTTGTGATCCTCGAAAGCTATTTCGAACAGGGCTACTAAAGCCGCCCCTGCGCCTGTCGCAGCTGCAGACTTTGTGCAAATGTCTGCATACCTGATTGTTGCCCGGTTTGTATCACGCCGGGTAGCTGATGGTTCTTCCCTTCGCGGATCAGGTTGCCAACGGCGGGTGTGTTAACGAGCAACTCAAATAACGCCACCCGTCCGCCCTGCTTATCTTCTTCCAGTTTTTGTGAAAGCACTGCCCGCAGGCTATCCGCCAGTTGATTACGCACGGGATCTTTCTCTGATGCCGCAAAAGTGTCTACCAGCCGCGCAATGGCTTGTGCAGCCCCACGCGTGTGTAGCGTTGCCAGCACCAGATGCCCCGTCTCCGCCGCCGTTAACGCCAGCCGGATGGTTTCAACGTCGCGCAGCTCGCCCAGCAAAATGACGTCGGGATCTTCACGTAGCGCGCCGCGCAAGCCGGCGGCAAAAGAAGCACAGTGTGCGCCCACCTCCCGTTGTTGAATAAGACAGCGCTGGCTGGTGTAGCGATATTCAATCGGGTCTTCCAGCGTCAGAATATGCCCCCCAACATGTTGATTAAGGTGCTCCACCATCGCAGCCAACGTGGTCGATTTGCCGCTACCGGTAGCTCCTGTAACCAGAATTAACCCATTTTCACTGTGCAGCAGGTCAGGTATAGCCTCGGGAGCCTGGAGATCGTCTAAACGAGGACAATCAAGCGGTAGCAATCTTAGCGCCAGCGACGTTCCCTGTTGATGAACAAAAGCGCTGGCGCGTAAACGCCGGGAATCTGCCAGCGCAATAGCAAAATCAATTTGCCCCTGCTCACGCCACTGTACCTGCTGTTGGTCGTTGAGCCAGTACATCAGCAGCGTCTCTACGTCCGGCGTAGTAAATGGCGCGATTTCCACCTTTCCCCGTATGCGCCAACGCGCAGGCCATGCATTGCACAGGTGTAGATCCGACACGTTATGCTTTACACTAAGGGCCACTATTTCTTCCATATTCACATGAACATCCTCGGAAAATGAACGATATCGCGCATAACCTGGCACATGTCCGGGACAAAATCTCAGCCGCCGCGACGCGTTGCGGGCGGTCTTCAGAAGAAGTTACGTTGCTTGCAGTCAGTAAAACCAAACCTGCGAGCGCCATCGAAGAAGCCATCGTCGCCGGGCAGCACGCCTTTGGCGAAAACTATGTTCAGGAAGGCGTGGATAAGATCCGCTACTTCAAAGAAAACGGTATTGAAGGTCTGCAGTGGCACTTTATCGGCCCGCTGCAGTCCAACAAAAGCCGTCTGGTGGCTGAACATTTTGACTGGTGTCATACAATCGACCGCCTGCGTATCGCGGCTCGCCTGAGCGAACAACGCCCGGCCGATCTGCCACCGCTGAATGTACTGATTCAGATAAATATCAGCGATGAGAATAGCAAGTCAGGTATTCCGCTGGCTGAGCTTGATGCGCTGGCCGCCGACGTCGCCGCGCTACCACGTATAACCCTACGTGGGCTGATGGCGATCCCGGCGCCAGAGTCAGATTATGTAAGGCAGTTTGAAGTTGCACAGCAAATGGCTGTAGCATTTGCCGGGTTGAAAACGCGCTACCCAGATATCGACACCCTCTCACTGGGGATGTCTGATGATATGGATGCCGCCATCGCGGCGGGTAGCACGATGGTGCGCATTGGCACTGCCATTTTTGGTGCTCGTGATTACACAAAAAATTAAGGAAAACTAAGGAACACCATGAATACGTTGACCTTCCTGCTCTCAACGGTAATTGAGCTGTATACCATGGCGCTGCTATTGCGCGTGTGGATGCAGTGGTCTCGCTGCGATTTTTACAACCCGTTCTCACAGTTTATTGTGAAAATCACCCAGCCCATTATTGGGCCATTACGCCGCATTATTCCACCGATGGGGCCAATTGACAGCGCATCAGCATTAGTTGCGCTCGTTCTCAGCTTTATCAAAGCCATCGTGCTGTTTAAGGTGGTCACGTTCCAGCCAATCATCTGGATCGCCGCGGTGTTGATCGTCCTGAAAACCATTGGATTGCTGATTTTCTGGGTTCTTTTAGTGATGGCAATCATGAGCTGGGTCAGTCAGGGTCGCAGCCCTGTGGAATACGTACTGATTCAACTGGCAGATCCGCTGCTGCGCCCTATCCGTCGCATACTTCCAGGCATGGGCGGGATCGATTTCTCGCCAATGATTCTGGTTCTGCTGCTCTATGTCATTAACATGGGGATCGCAGAGGTATTACAGGCGACAGGCAACATGCTGCTGCCGGGGCTGTGGATGGCGCTATGAGTGCCGTTACACCCTGCGACGACGGTCTGGTTTTACGGCTCTACATTCAGCCTAAAGCCAGCCGTGACAGTATTGTGGGTTTACATGGCGACGAGCTAAAAGTCGCCATTACCGCCCCACCGGTTGATGGACAAGCGAACAGCCATCTGGTGAAGTTTCTCGGTAAACAGTTCCGCGTAGCAAAAAGCCAGATCGTCATTGAGAAGGGCGAGCTTGGCCGTCATAAACAGGTTAAAATCATTCATCCGCAACAGATCCCGCCAGCAATAGCGGCGCTAACTGATTAGGTATCCCATGCAAAAAGTTGTCCTCGCGACCGGCAATGCCGGTAAAGTGCGTGAACTCGCCTCTCTTCTGAGCGATTTCGGCCTTGATGTCGTTGCCCAAACGGATCTGGGCGTTGATTCCGCTGAAGAAACCGGCCTGACATTTATTGAAAATGCCATTCTGAAAGCGCGCCATGCAGCGCAAATCACCGGGTTTCCTGCTATTGCCGATGATTCCGGTCTGGCGGTAGACGTGCTGGGCGGCGCGCCAGGTATCTATTCAGCACGCTATTCTGGTGAAGATGCGACTGACAGACAGAACCTGGAAAAGTTGCTGCATACTTTGCAGGATGTGCCCGACGAGAAGCGCCAGGCGCAATTCCACTGCGTACTGGTTTATATGCGCCACGCAGATGATCCGACCCCTATTGTTTGCCACGGAAGCTGGCCTGGCGTAATCACCCGCGAACCTGCCGGTACCGGTGGTTTTGGCTACGATCCTATCTTCTTTGTGCCGTCTGAAGGGAAAACCGCGGCAGAACTGACCCGTGAGGAGAAAAGTGCGATCTCCCACCGCGGACAGGCGCTGAAGCTGCTGTTGGATGTCCTGCGTAATGGTTAAGCGTCCACCGCTAAGTCTGTATATTCACATCCCGTGGTGCGTACAGAAATGCCCCTACTGTGATTTCAACTCGCATGCGTTGAAGGGCGAAGTCCCACATGACGACTACGTGCAACATCTGCTGAGCGATCTGGATACCGAGGTTACACACGCTCAGGGACGTGAAATAAAGACGATCTTTATTGGTGGCGGTACGCCGAGCCTGCTCTCTGGTCCGGCGATGCAAACGCTGCTGGACGGCGTGCGTGCACGCCTGAATCTGGCGGCAGATGCAGAAATCACGATGGAAGCGAATCCCGGAACTGTTGAAGCCGATCGCTTTGTCGATTATCAACGCGCCGGGGTCAACCGGATATCTATTGGTGTACAGAGCTTTAGCTCCGCCAAGCTTGAACGTCTGGGACGTATCCACGGACCGGAAGAAGCCAAACGTGCCGCGCACCTGGCGAGTGGTCTGGGGCTACGTAGCTTTAACCTTGATCTGATGCACGGTCTGCCGGATCAAACGCTGGAAGAGGCGCTGGGCGATTTGCAGCAAGCTATCGCGCTGAATCCACCGCATCTCTCCTGGTATCAACTGACTATTGAACCCAACACGCTGTTCGGCTCTCGTCCACCCGTATTACCAGACGATGACGCGCTGTGGGATATTTTTGAACAAGGCCACCAGTTGCTGACCGCTGCCGGATATCAGCAGTATGAGACCTCAGCTTATGCAAAGCCGGGCTATCAATGTCAGCACAACCTGAACTACTGGCGCTTTGGTGACTATCTTGGCATTGGCTGCGGCGCACACGGTAAAGTCACATTCCCGGACGGGCGGATCCTGCGCACCACCAAAACGCGGCATCCACGCGGTTATATGCAAGGACGCTACTTAGAAAGTCAGCGTGATGTCGCTGAGGCCGATAAGCCGTTCGAGTTCTTTATGAATCGTTTCCGGTTACTGGAAGCCGCACCACGCGCTGAATTCACGCAATACACCGGGCTTAGCGAAGAAGTTATTCGTCAACAGATTGAAGAGGCTATCGCGCAGGGCTATTTGAGCGAGTGCGATGAGTACTGGCAGATTACCCAGCACGGTAAGCTGTTTTTGAATTCGCTGCTGGAGCTGTTTCTGGCGGAGTAATACGGTAACGATATAGTGAACGTAGGCCTGATAAGCGTAGCGCCATCAGGCAATTTTCCGGATGGCGGCTGCGCCTTATCCGGCCTACGAAAGGCCAGGGCACAGCCACCTTCAGCTATTAATACTGATTAAACATTTCCTGAATCTGCTTAGGATCTTTGGTTTCAGTCAA
Organism: Citrobacter sp. Awk 2; assembly: GCF_028069815.1. Lineage (NCBI taxonomy): Bacteria > Pseudomonadati > Pseudomonadota > Gammaproteobacteria > Enterobacterales > Enterobacteriaceae > Citrobacter > Citrobacter sp. Awk 2. Next base: position 12,820 of record NZ_JANEWL010000054.1, on the reverse strand, counting down.
TGCCAGCTGCAGCAGAACACGCGCTTTTTGCGGGTTCAGCGAGCCTGAAGCCACAAATCCGTATTTCGCATCATCCACTTCTGCATCCTGGGTAGTTGCACCCGTCGGTACACGGGATGAACGTACGACTACCGTACCTTTATGCGCGGCAGTTGCCAGCGTATCAAAAATGGTTTTATACAGGTTGCCGTTACCTACACCCGCACTGACGATCCCGGCGTAACCGGCATCAACCAGCGCTTTTGCCGGCAGATCGGAAGCATTCGCGTAGTTGTAAACAATCCCCACTTTCGGCAGCTCGGTCAGCTTAGAAACATCAAACGGAGTCGATGTGGTGTGCTTACGCGCAGGCGTACGCTGGTAGTCGATTTTTCCGTTATGGATATAACCCAGCGGGCCATAGTTAACGGATTTGAAGGTAGCGACATCGGTGGTATTGGTTTTGGTCACGTCGCGACCATCCATAACGGTGTCGTTCATCACCACCAGCACACCGCGGTTGGCGGAGGCTTTATCTGCGGCAGTTACCACTGCGTTATACAGGTTGAACGGGCCATCGGCGCTCATACCCGTAGACGGACGCATTGCGCCGACCAGTACCACCGGCTTGTTGCACTTCACGGTCAGGTCGAGGAAATAGGCGGTTTCTTCCATGGTATCCGTACCATGAGTAACCACAAATCCGTCAGTCTTATCGCACTCAGTGTTGATCTTCTTCGCCAGTGTTAACCAGACTTCGTCATTCATATCCTGGGAGCCGATATTCACTACCTGCTCACCTTTCACGACCGCAATGTCTTTCAGCTGGGGCACTGCATCTACCAGGTTTTCTACACCAACTTTACCCGCCGTGTAGTTAGATTTTGTCGCGGAATCACCGCCACCAGCAATCGTCCCGCCAGTCGCTAAAATGGTGATATTGGGTAATGCCAGCGCTGCACCGCTGAAACCCATAACCAATGCTGCCAGTGCCGTTTTTCTGAAAAACTCCATGTTATTTCTCCAGTTACTTGAATTTGCTGCATTATGTCCATCCCACAGATGAATAATGTGACGCAATCCAATTAACCAGATTTATATTTCCATGAAATTGTTATTCTTAGAGATGGATATCAAAAAAGAAGATAAACACAAAATAAAACGGCACAGAAATGTTTCTATGCCGTTAAAAAGAGGTGAATATTATTTCAGAGTGCTAACCAGGGATTTACGGTTATCTTCCAGCATCACGACGCGTGCGCAAACATCTTTGCCAAACTGCTGGAAGTCTTGTTCCTGATTCTTCCACTCATTCTGAATTGACGTTTGCAAACCGCCCAGACTACCGAGCACGCCCTGCAGTGGATTACCACCGCCTTTGAGCACGGCTTTCGCTCCCATCTCGTTGATGCTGTCCTGCAAAATACCGCCCATCGCCTGATTGACCAGTTGTTGACCATCAGCACGCACCTGATCGATTGCCTTATAATGGAAGGTCAGACCGTCTGTACGGTGTTCGATGATGCGGTTCATCTGCTCTTTCAATTGCGTATCCAGCTTGGTTAAGCGGCCGCGCATGTTGCTGCTTTCACCCACTTCTTTGGCGATGATTTTATCCAGTGCCACACGACCTTTCTCTACGCGCGCTCTGGCACCTTCGTCAATCCACGGCAGGCTGCTACGCAACGCCGCCTGATAATCTTTGGCCTGCTCACGCTGTGCGGCGTTCAGGTTGTACTGTTTACCGTTAAAGGTGACATCGCCGGCCTGGGTAATAATCAGGTCGCCGTTCTCGCCCTTCACCTGCACCGCTTGTGGGCTCAAAATCACATCGTCACGCGGGGTGACGCTGCACTGGTAATCTGCATGTGCGGCCATCGCCGTGAACGTTAGGACTGCCGCCAGCAGCGTTTTGCGCATCATATCTTTCCCTCAATACAAATCGGGCCGGCATTTGCCGACCCTTTGCTACTTAGTCCCACCAAATATCGAAAAGTTCGCTGGTGCGCACTTCTTCGAGTTTGTGCTCTTCCAGCCACTTACGCACGATTGCCTGATGCTCTTCAGTGCATTTGCCGATTTCCTGCAGGCAGATCAGACCTTCCCAGGCCAGATAGCCGCTGCCGTCAAAAGCCAGCTTGTTCGGCTCAATCACTTCATCAATAAAGTCATCAACGATTTTATCGACCTGCTCGCCCGATGTACCTTCCGGGAAACGCCATGCAACCGAAAATCCGACTTCCTGGAATTCGTCGATGTGCATTTTTTTACGCAGACGACGGCTACGGTTCTTTGCCATTATTTCACCCTCTCGAACATTAAGTCCCATACGCCGTGGCCAAGACGATGACCACGTTGTTCAAATTTGGTTACCGGGCGCGATTGTGGGCGCGGTACATAATCGTTACTCTCTGACTGATTTTTATATCCGTCAATGGAGGACATCACTTCAAGCATGTGTTCCGCATAAGCTTCCCAGTCGGTTGCCATGTGGAAAACGCCGCCAGGCTTCAGTTTGCTCAAAATGTGTTCAGCAAACGGCACCTGAACGATACGGCGTTTATTATGACGTGCTTTATGCCATGGGTCAGGGAAAAACAGCTGAACCATAGATAAAGAATTGTCAGGAATCATTTTATGCAGGACTTCAACGGCATCATGGCACATTACGCGCAGGTTCTCGACGCCCTCTTCATGGGCTGATGCCAGACACGCGCCAACGCCCGGAGAATGAACTTCAATACCAAGGAAATTTTGTTCCGGACGCGCTTTCGCCATCGCTACCAGCGAAGCGCCCATACCAAAACCAATTTCCAGCGTCACTGGCGCATCGCGACCGAACAGCGTTGTGAAATCCACGGGCTCTTCGCTGAACTCAACGCCCATCACCGGCCAGTAGTTTTCCAGCGCGTGTTCCTGCCCTTTCGTCAGTCGCCCCTGGCGACGAACAAAACTACGAATCCGGCGCAAAGGGCGGCCGTTTTCATCAAATTCCGGTGAAATGACGTCGTTCTTCATAAAAGTTTAGTCTGCTGTGTTTGAGTTCCGAAAACGGGCATTATCCAAAGTTAGTTGCCGGATGCAAGTAAAGGAAGAAAGTGAGCAGCGGAAAGTTCCGGTTTACACCCTGTTGCCTCTGTGCTGCAATCTTGCCCCCGGCAATAATGAAACGGTAATCATGCAAGCGTCTCAATTTTCAGCTCAGGTGTTGAGCTGGTACGACAAATACGGGCGGAAAACGTTGCCCTGGCAAATTGACAAGACGCCTTACAAAGTATGGCTCTCAGAAGTCATGCTGCAACAAACCCAGGTTGCGACCGTTATCCCTTATTATGAGCGTTTTATGGCGCGCTTCCCAACGGTTACGGATTTAGCCCATGCACCGCTGGATGAAGTGTTGCATTTATGGACCGGCCTTGGCTATTACGCCCGTGCCCGAAATCTGCATAAGGCCGCGCAGCAGGTGGTCACCCTGCATGGTGGAGTATTTCCACAGACCTTTGATGAAGTGGCTGCGTTGCCAGGCGTTGGACGTTCAACGGCAGGCGCGATCCTTTCGCTTTCTCTGGGTCAGCATTTTCCGATTCTCGACGGCAACGTTAAACGCGTGCTGGCTCGCTGTTATGCTGTCAGCGGCTGGCCTGGTAAGAAAGAGGTCGAGAAGAAACTGTGGGAACTGAGCGAGCAAGTCACACCTGCCCGCGGCGTTGAGCGTTTCAACCAGGCAATGATGGACTTAGGGGCAATGGTCTGCACGCGCTCAAAACCTAAGTGCTCCCTGTGCCCGTTAGAAAATGGCTGTGTGGCGACCGCCAATGCAAGCTGGGCACAATACCCCGGTAAAAAGCCCAAACAGACGTTACCCGAACGGACGGGCTATTTTTTACTGATGCAACATGATGATGAGGTGCTGCTCGCGCAGCGCCCACCCAGCGGCTTATGGGGGGGATTATACTGTTTTCCGCAGTTTGACGATGAAGATGGGCTTCGTCAGTGGCTGGCGCAACGACAAATTAACGCAGATAATCTGACCCAACTTAATGCGTTTCGCCATACTTTTAGCCATTTCCATTTAGATATTGTGCCTATGTGGCTTCGCGTGTCCTCATTCACCACATGCATGGATGAAGGCAACGCGCTCTGGTATAACTTAGCGCAACCGCCGTCAGTCGGCCTGGCGGCTCCCGTGGAGCGTTTGTTACAGCAATTACGCGCCGGTACGCAGATTTAACGTATCGGTCGATAGAGAGGATTTTTTAATGAGCAGAACAATTTTTTGCACTTTCCTGCAACGCGAAGCCGAAGGCCAGGATTTTCAGCTGTACCCGGGCGACCTGGGAAAACGCATTTATAACGAGATTTCTAAAGAAGCGTGGGCGCAGTGGCAGCATAAACAAACCATGCTGATTAACGAGAAAAAGCTCAATATGATGAACGTCGAGCACCGCAAACTGCTGGAGCAGGAAATGATCAACTTCCTGTTTGAAGGCAAAGATGTGCATATTGAAGGCTATACACCAGAGTCATAAGAACCGTTGCCGGATGGCGCTGCGCTTATCCGGCCTACGATTTAATCTGGTCCTTGCCAATAACAAACACAACACGCACTCCCGGAATGATGAAAAAATTTCTCGCGCTTGCCGTTATTGCGCCGTTGCTCATCTCTTGTTCCAGTTCGACCAAAAAAGGCGATTCCTATAATGAAGCCTGGGTCAAGGATACCAACGGTTTTGATATTCTGATGGGGCAGTTTGCCCATAACATTGAGAATCTGTGGGGGTTTAAGGAAGTGCTGATTGCGGGTCCGAAGGACTACGTGAAGTATACCGATCAGTATCAAACCCGCAGCCATATCAACTTCGATGACGGTACAATCACCGTCGAGACCATTGCCGGGACAGATCCCGCCGGACACCTGCGTCGGGCGATCATCAAGACATTGCTGATGGGCGATGATCCGGGATCTATCGATCTCTATTCCGATGTCGATGACATCAAAATTTCCAAAGAACCGTTCCTCTACGGGCAGGTGGTTGATAATACCGGCCAACCGATTCGCTGGGAGGGACGTGCCACTAACTTTGCCAACTATCTGCTACAAACGCGCCTGAAGAGCCGCAGCAACGGGCTGCGTATCATCTATAGCGTGACCATTAATCTGGTGCCAAACCATCTTGATAAGCGTGCGCATAAGTACGTTGGTATGGTGCGTCAGGCATCACGGAAGTATGGCGTTGATGAGTCACTGATTCTGGCTATCATGCAGACCGAATCCTCTTTTAACCCTTATGCGGTCAGCCATGCTGATGCGCTGGGACTCATGCAGGTAGTCCAACATAGCGCCGGGAAAGATGTGTTCCGTTCTCAGGGGCGCTCAGGTACGCCAAGCCGCAGCTTCCTGTTCGACCCAGCCAGCAACATTGATACGGGTACGGCCTATCTGGCGATGCTCAACAACGTCTATCTGGGCGGTATTGATAATCCAACCTCGCGTCGTTATGCGGTCATCACCGCCTATAACGGCGGCGCGGGAAGCGTGCTGCGCGTTTTCTCTAACGATAAAATTCAGGCCGCGAATATTATCAATAGCATGTCACCTGGTGACGTTTACCAAACTCTGACCACGCGACATCCCTCTGCAGAATCACGTCGCTATCTTTACAAGGTCAATTCCGCACAGAAAACCTATCGACGTCGATAATCCCCTCCTCCTCTGCCCGCTCATTCCCGCGGCAGAGGAGGAAAAAGTGTTAACTCCGTCACTATTTTGCTTTGCAATTAGAAATTGTTTGCAAATATTTGTCACAGCTAACAAAAAAAGAGTGTCTCTCATTGATAGAATCACATCATATTGCAACGGCAAATGTGCCTTTTAAAACATCCATCCGCATTACGGTGTGAGGAAATTAACATGAATCTTAAGCTGCAGCTGAAAGTTCTCTCGTTTCTGCAGTTCTGCCTGTGGGGTAGTTGGCTGACAACCCTCGGCTCCTATATGTTTGTCACCCTTAAATTCGACGGTGCATCCATCGGCGCAGTGTATAGCTCGCTGGGGATTGCCGCCGTGTTTATGCCTACCCTGTTAGGGATCGTGGCTGACAAATGGATCAGTGCAAAATGGGTTTATGCGCTTTGCCACCTGGTCGGTGCAGGAACGCTGTTCGCCGCAGCCGAAGTGACCACGCCTGGGGCAATGTTCTTTGTGATTTTGCTTAACTCGCTGGCCTATATGCCAACATTGGGGTTAATCAACACCATCTCTTACTATCGCTTGCAGTCTGCCGGGATGGATATTGTCACCGACTTCCCACCAATCCGTATCTGGGGCACCATCGGCTTTATTCTGGCCATGTGGGCAGTCAGCTTCTCTGGCTTTGAACTGAGCCATATGCAGCTTTATATCGGCGCAACATTATCCGTCGTATTGGTCCTGTTCACCCTGACGCTGCCACACATTCCGGTTGCCAATCAGCAGAAAAATCAGAGCTGGACATCAATGCTTGGCCTGGATGCCTTCGCGCTGTTTAAAAACAAGCGTATGGCCATTTTCTTCATCTTCTCAATGATGCTGGGCGCAGAATTGCAGATTACCAATATGTTCGGTAATACCTTCCTGCACAGCTTCGATAACAACCCGCTGTTCTCTGGTAGCTTTATCGTTGAGCACGCGTCGGTGATGATGTCTATTTCCCAGATCTCTGAAACCCTGTTTATCCTGACCATCCCGTTCTTCTTAAGCCGTTACGGTATCAAGAACGTTATGCTTATCAGTATTGTGGCGTGGATGTTGCGCTTCGGTCTGTTTGCTTACGGCGATCCGACTCCGTTCGGTACCGTGCTGCTGGTTCTGTCGATGATTGTTTACGGTTGTGCCTTCGACTTCTTCAACATCTCGGGCTCCGTGTTTGTAGAGAAAGAGGTACGTCCTGAAATCCGCGCCAGTGCACAGGGTATGTTCCTGATGATGACCAACGGCTTCGGTTGTATTCTGGGTGGGCTGGTGAGCGGTAAAGTGGTTGAGTACTACACGCTGAATGGTATCACTGACTGGCAGACGGTGTGGCTGATCTTCGCTGGCTACTCACTGGTTCTGGCCTTCGCTTTCGTGGCACTGTTTAAATATAAACACGTACGCGTTCCGACTGGCACGCAGACTATCGCACATTAATCTTTATTGATGAAAAAAGGTCACCTAATGGTGACCTTTTTTTTGGCCAGATGGCGCTTACTTCACGACATAGCCATACAGACGCTTAATACCGTCCGCATCAGTCTCACTGTAAACGCCCTGCAACTCCGGCGAAAAGCCCGGCAGCAGGTTCACACCCTCTTCCAGCGCCAGAAAATAACGCTGTACCGCCCCGCCCCATACTTCACCTGGCACCACGCACAACACACCAGGAGGATAAGGCAATGCTCCCTCAGCAGCTATACGGCCTTCCGCATCGCAAATGCGAACCAGTTCAACATCACCACGAATAAAAGCGCTATTGGCATCCTGCGGGTTCATCGCCACGGCAGGCAGGCTCGCCTGACGGAACATGGCCTTTTGCAGATCCTTCACATCAAAGCTGACGTACAGTGAATGCATCTCCTGACACAGTTCACGCAACGTGTAGTCCCGGTAACGTACCGGATACTTATTGAAGATTGTCGGCAACACGTCAGCCAGCGGCGTATCATCTTCAATATGCTGTTCAAACTGCGCCAACATAGCTACCAGCTGTGCCATTTTTTCTGCGCTTTCTGCCGGAGTGAGCAGGAACAGAATCGAGTTCAGATCGCACTTCTCCGGCACGATGCCATTTTCACGCAGGTAGTGCGCCAGAATCGTTGCCGGGATGCCGAACGCCGTGTATTTCCCGGTTTGTGCATCAATGCCGGGGGTGGTTAGCAGCAACTTGCAGGGATCGACAAAATACTGGTCACGCGCATAACCGGAAAAGCCATGCCATTTTTCGCCAGGTTCAAAGCTAAAGAAGCGACGCTCACTGGCAATCACCGCCGTCGGATAGGTTTCCCACGGTTTACCATCAACCACTGGGGGAATAAACGGCTGAATCATCTTACAGCGGGTAAGTATCGCTTTACGGGCCTCAATTCCCAACGCTACGCACTCCGCCCATAACCGACGTCCACTTTCGCCTTCATGGATTTTGGCATTCACATCTAACGCCGCAAACAACGGATAAAAAGGGCTGGTGGAAGCATGCAGCATAAACGCGTTGTTCAGGCGCTTATGCGGACAGAAACGCGCCTGACCACGAATATGGTTATCCTTTTTGTGGATCTGCGAAGTTTGCGAGAATCCGGCCTGCTGTTTATGCACCGACTGGGTAACGAAGATCCCCGGATCGTTAGCATTCAGCTCCAACAGCAGCGGTGAGCCATCAGCCATCATCGGGATAAATTGCTCGTAGCCAACCCATGCGGAATCAAACAGGATGTAATCACACAGGCTACCGATCTTATCGATCACCTGGCGGGCGTTGTAGATTGTCCCGTCATAGGTTCCAAGCTGGATAATCGCCAGGCGGAACGGACGCGGCTGGTCAGCCTTTTGCGGTGCGACTTCACGGATTTGCTGGCGCAGATACGCCTCATCAAAGCAGTGTTCATCAATGCCGCCAATAAAGCCAAACGGATTACGCGCCGCTTCCAGATAAACCGGTGTCGCCCCCGCCTGGATCAGCGCACCGTGGTGGTTCGACTTATGGTTGTTACGGTCAAAAAGCACCAGATCGCCACGCGTCAGCAGCGCATTGGTCACCACTTTATTTGCTGCAGAGGTCCCGTTCAGCACAAAATAGGTTTTATCGGCGTGGAAGACTTTAGCCGCAAACTTTTGTGCATGCTTCGCGGACCCCTCATGAATCAGCAGATCGCCGAGCTTAACGTCAGCATTGCACATATCCGCGCGAAACAGGTTCTCGCCAAAGAATTCATAGAAATGACGACCCGCAGGGTGCTTCTTAAAAAACTCGCCATGCTGGTGTCCAGGGCAGGCAAAGGTACTGTTCCCCATTTCAACATACTGCGTCAGCGTGTCATAGAAAGGTGGCAGCAGATCTTCCTCATACCGACAGGCGGCAGACTCCAGTTCCAGCCAGTCCTGCGCATTGCCGCAGATAACCGCCTCAACGTCGGCGGGTACATCCACGTTGATCTCTGAAAATATAAACACCGGTAAGTGAAACCCGGTGCGTTTTAGCAAAGCCAGGATCCCGCTGCGGCTGTCCGCAACGGTAATGACGACTGCCGCGACGTCAGTAAAATCGGTACTGTCCAGCGTCACCACCTTGCGATGAGTAGACAGACGAGAAACCAGTTCACCACTGGCGGCAATATTCATTGATTTCATAAGCGCAAAAACCCGTATCGGGAGAATCAAAAGTCCCGGGCAAAGCCGCATTGCTATGCCCCACGAAATGACAGGTCAAACTGGTCACCAGCCCCGACCGCCAGACATCAGTAAAAGCAGATAGCCTCTGATTTTACTGTTATCCTGCAGTGAGCGTGCGCTGCCGTCACCGCATGGTGAGAGAATAAAGAGATGTCGCAGGAAGGGGCAAACGTCGCGCAGAAAGGTGATGTAAGGGTAATAATAACATCCCAGGCAGCCCCATTCAGACAGGAGAAAATTCGCGCAATCATGGCAGCTTTCACTATCAGGCGCAAGATAAAATCCAGTGCATAGACCTCACAGATAAACAAGCATTCTATCGAATATTAGCGTCATAATAATGCATTCTGAAAACATAATTATACCCAACTCATTTCATTTAATATCAAGATGATAATGGATATGCAGGAGCGAATGTGGTAATCGGACCCTTTATCAATGCCAGCGCCATTTTACTCGGTGGCGTTCTTGGTGCGCTGCTCAGTCAGCATTTACCAGAACGAATTCGGGTCTCTATGACCTCTATTTTCGGGCTGGCCTCGTTAGGCATCGGTATCTTACTGGTCATCAAGTGCGCCAATTTGCCGGTGATGGTGCTGGCAACGCTGGTCGGCGCGCTGATCGGCGAGTTCTGTCATCTGGAAAAAGGCATTAATACCGCGGTCGCCAAAGCACAGAAGCTTTTCACCAAATCGGATGTCAATGCAACACACGAATCTTTCATCCAAAGCTACGTGGCTATCATCGTGCTGTTTTGCGCCAGCGGAACCGGGATCTTCGGGGCGATACATGAAGGGATGACCGGCGATCCTAATATTTTAATCGCGAAGTCATTTCTCGATTTCTTCACCGCTATTATCTTCGCCTGCTCGCTAGGAATCGCCGTATCTGCCATTTTCATACCAATGCTGGCAATCCAGCTGACGCTCGCCACCTGCGCGGCTCTGATTTTACCGCTGACAACCCCAGCCATGATGGCCGATTTCAGCGCGGTAGGCGGACTGCTGTTGCTGGCGACGGGTCTACGTATTTGCGGAATCAAAATGTTTGCGGTGGTGAATATGCTTCCCGCCCTGCTACTGGCAATGCCGCTTTCCGCAGCATGGACTGCCTTTTTTGCCTGAGAATGCGTGCAATACCAGCAATGTGGTGATAGATTGTGCAGTCTGCATTGATTTGAAGAAATTTCGTTGACGAAACGAGGTGAATCGGGTTTAATGCGCCTCGTTGCCCGGATAGCTCAGTCGGTAGAGCAGGGGATTGAAAATCCCCGTGTCCTTGGTTCGATTCCGAGTCCGGGCACCACATTTAAAGAAACCAGCCTACGGGCTGGTTTTTTGCTTTTGGAGAAACGTGATTTACTAGCGGACTTTGCTCGATTATTTGCCGCCAGAGACTCCTCCTCCGTTGTTAATTTCATTATGATCATTTTCCCTGTCCATCAGCAAACTGTATCTAGCCAACAACTGGCGCAAATGACTGTCTATCGCCACAGCTAAGGCCTGATTGCGTGATGACTGTTGCGCGAATTGCCGTAAGTGCTCTTCTACAGGCGGTGTCTGGCTAAACAACTGTGTGATGGTAAAAACCTGCGATTTCAGTTCACTGACGGTCATATATTTACCGCGTTTTTCGTCCAGCGCATTCAACTGGTTTGCCAATTGCTGTAGTTTCATCATTCCCTGATACCAGCCATTAAGACTTTGCGGGGCAAGTGCTGTTGCTTCCTGTTGATGTCGCCACTGACTGGCAAGCTGTCTTACTTCAGCATTGTCCGGGAACAGGGCTCGCAGTTGTTGTATCAGCTGTGTTTCCTGGCGAAAAGTTGAGTCTGGCGGTAATAGAGACAAGCGTTCCAGCTGCTGTCGGGTACGGAGAGTAATCACTTCTGGTTGCAGTTTTTGCTGTCTTAATACCTGCAACTGCGCCATCGTCAACGGCTCAGGAGCCACGGCCAATGAAGTGTTCAGCTGTGAAACCAAAGGTTCAGCCCGATGACATGCCTGCCAACCCCACAGCGATGCGCCCCCCGCCACCAGCATCAGCGCCATTCCCGCCACAAACGCTTTCCAACGTACTGGAGGGGCAATATTTACCGTAGATTCTGACGGTGCGACAAAAACCCATTGATGGTAACCGTCAGGTTCGGCAACCGTATCCGCATGACGGTTAATGGAGGCAGTCAGTGTTTCGCTTGTAGATGCTGATGGCAGACCTGGTGGCACGCTGTTTTCCAGCCTTACCACCGTATTGTGTAACTGTACGCGCAGCGCTTCTGTCTGACCGAAGTCTGTCAGCTCCCGCTTTTGTAACACCTCCCCAAAATAGGAGATATGTTGCAAAGCCTGATGTAATTGCGGGAGATCGGCATAAGATAAGGTCAGCGTACGCATCATCTGCTGAAGCCGTTTACTCAGCGCACTGAGGATTTCCATTCGCGCACGGGGCGACTGCGGCCACAGCGATCCCCACTGACGGGAGATCAATACCGCCAGTATTGCCAACCCTTCGTTCAATCCCCCCACTCCAGCCAACTGCAGCCGCGTCAGAGTGTACCAGGCAGCCGTCTGCAACTCCGCGCCATTTTGCTCAAACAGAGAAAGACAGAGCTTTTCGGCATATAACCAGTCCACATCCGGGCGCGCCGGATGCGTCAGTTTACTTAGTTCATCGCGCAATGGGGTAAAATCGGGAAGGCCGCGTGGATCGCCGCCAGTCTTTAACATTCTTTGACTATTCACTCAGTGGTTCCTGAAAATCCATGCAGGTTAATTTCGTCAGATGGCAGCTAATACCGCTTCCCGGAGCAGTGCCCCTTCGCACTCAATACGCCGTATGAATAAACTCGATGAATACTGCCAAAAATAAAAGTTAATATTCACAAGCCTGCTGGGGTAAAAGAGCGGTAATCAGGCGAAAAAAGGTATCTTCGTCGAACATCTGCTGTGGCAGGGAGATGTCATTTTTCGGCGCGTACATCCAGACGCTGACGTTACCTGCCCGCCTGTATAAGCGTCCTAATACAGTAAGGTGTTCTCCGGTCTGGAGGGTTATCTCCACGCCCCCCGTCACGCCCTGACCGTACAAAAATACCGGCAGAAATTTTACAGCCTGGTTTTCATAACGCAGAACGAGGCCGGGGACATCAAAAGCCCCGCCCTCCACCAGCAGATCGGTGACAGAAACAGGTATTGTTTGCACCTCTATCCCCGTATCCACCAGCCACCCGGCCATCTGTTCCTGAAGTTGCGTCATGCGCGAGCGAAATGTGGCGATATCAGCCTGATGCTTAGTGACGGGCAAGCCGGGGAGCGTCTGTCTGGCCTGCAGTTTTTTCAGAAAGTGTGATTTTGCTGACATGATGTTATCTGGCCTTTCACGCTGGAGAGAAAAAAGAAGAGTCATATCCTGGAGGTATTCCCGAGATACTGCTGTTGC
>NZ_JANEWL010000053.1:0-32011 GCF_028069815.1 Citrobacter sp. Awk 2 | reverse complement strand
TATATAAGGTGTTTTATTGGCTGTGTCGATGGTTATTATAAATAGCCCCGGTGAATATCTCGGGGCTATTTACTATCAGGCAACCTGTACCGGAATGGCTTTCGCGGTACGCTTCATTTCGTTGTCGCCTTCAAAGTAAGCCACTTTCGGGCGCCATGAACGGGCTTCCTCATCAGACATAGTGACAAAGCTGGCGATAATCACAATGTCACCGACATCTGCACAGTGTGCAGCCGCACCGTTCACCGAGATGATTTTGGAGCCGCGTTCAGCCGCAATCGCATAGGTTGAGAAACGTTTCCCATTCGTCACGTTCCAGATATCAATAGCTTCGTTTTCCAGAATACCGGAGGCATCAAGGAAATCCTGGTCGATGGCGCAGGAGCCTTCGTAATGCAGGTCCGCCTGCGTGACTTTTACGCGGTGGAGCTTGCCTTGCAGCATGGTGCGAATCATAACGTCTATACCCTGTCGTTTACCTTGGCTAAGCAGGCACAACTGGCCCGCTTTGAGAAATTTCTCAGGCAGTATTGCCCTATTTTTAACCCCTGTCTACTGGGCTAATGTAACGCTTTGATTATCGATCAGCCGTGCCTGGCCCAGCCATGCAGCGACCAGAATCACTGCACGCTTACTGTTTTCAGTCAGTTCCAGCAGTGTGTCGGCATCGCGGATCTGAATATCGTCGGCACGGAAACCTTTTTCATTCAGCTCCTGCGCGGCAATAGCAATAATCTCTTCCAGATCGCGCTCGCCAGCCTGTAATTTTTCGCCAATGCGGCTCATCACTTTGTACAAGCCGGGGGCGATTTTACGCTGCTCTGCCGTCAGATATCCGTTACGTGAGCTAAGGGCTAAGCCGTCTTTGGCGCGAATAATAGGCACACCGACGATCTCAATGTCATAACCCATATCCGCAACCATTTTGCGGATCAATGCTAACTGCTGGAAATCTTTTTCGCCAAAGCAGGCAACATCCGGCTGGATCAGGTTGAACAGTTTGCTGACGATGGTCGAAACGCCACGGAAGTGGCCCGGACGGCTGGCGCCTTCCAGCATGGTAGAGAGGCCGGGAACATCAACGTACGTCTGGCCTTCCAGCCCCTGTGGGTAGATTTCCTCAACGGCTGGAGCAAAGACATAATCGACTTTGCGTTTGTTCAGCTTTTCACAGTCTTCCTGCAGCGTGCGCGGATAGCGCACCAGATCTTCCGGTCGGTCGAATTGCATTGGGTTGACGAAAATGCTGACGATGACCACATCGGCCTGGGCTTTTGCTTCATCGACCAGCTTCATGTGACCGTCGTGTAGATTGCCCATGGTGGGAACCAGCGCCACACGTTTACCTTCCTGACGCAGACGGCGAATATGCTGGCGCAGCAGCGGCAGGGTTTCAATAATTAGCACACCTTGACTCCTTTAGTTGCCTGAGGGTCTGTAGGCCAGAGAAGCCGTTTGCGCCGCCATCCGGCAACGTGCGCCGAACCGCCTGATGGCGCTACGCTTATCAGGCCTACATCTCGTCAGAAAATTTAGTGGAAGCTATGTTCTTCGCCCGGGTAAACGCCGGATTCCACCTCAGCCATATACTGCCGTACAGCAGCACGCATGTCGCCTGCTTCGGCAAGGAAATTCTTTGCAAATTTCGGGATATGTCCGCCGGTAATGCCAAACGCATCGTGCATCACCAGGATCTGACCGTCGGTGACGTTGCCCGCGCCGATGCCGATCACCGGAATAGATAGCGCTTCGGTGATGCGTTTTGCCAGTTCAACGGGAACGCATTCCAGTACCAGCAGTTGAGCGCCAGCCGCTTCCAGTGCCAGTGCGTCGTCGAGCAGCGTTTGCCCGGCATCACCACGGCCTTGCACCTTATAGCCGCCAAAAATGTTGACTGACTGCGGGGTCAGACCCAGATGACCGCAAACCGGAACCGCGCGTTCAGTCAGCATTCTCACCGTATCGACCAACCATGCGCCGCCTTCAATCTTGACCATATTGGCACCCGCGCGCATCACAACCGCCGCGTTTGCAAAGGTTTGTTCTGGCGTAGCGTAGGCCATAAACGGGAGATCGGAAAGCAGCAGGCAGTTGGGTGCCCCGCGACGCACAGTGCGAGTATGGTAGGCAATATCGTCAACAGTGACCGGCAGGGTAGAGTCATGACCCTGAATCGTCATCCCCAGGGAATCACCCACCAGCATCACATTGATACCTTCGTCGGCAAAGAGTTTCGCGAAGCTGTAGTCGTAGGCCGTAATCGTCGCGAAGCGTTTCTTCTCTTGCTTGTATTTTTGCAGCAATGAGATTGTTGTCGGTTTCATAACATATCCTGATGGTGAAAGTCATATTTAACGGCATTCTAGCAGTCACATTCAGGGGGGCAATTGATTTAAGCAATCGTTTGGCGCGAAAGCAGTAAACGCTAAAGGGGAAGGATTACTTTACCAGTGTGCAGGTTTTGCCGCACCGAGTTGGGAGAGGTGTTGATGCAGGCGGGTTCCGTCCGGGAAGGTCAGTTCAGGTGCGATTTCAAAAAGTGGCCACAGCATAAAGCCGCGGTTTTTCATATCGTAGTGCGGTACGGTCAGACGTTCGGTGTTAATCACTTCATCACCAAACAGCATGATGTCGAGGTCCAGCGTACGCGGGCCCCAGCGCTCGGCTTTACGCACACGGCCCTGCTGCAACTCAATGCGTTGAGTGTGATTAAGTAGCTCTTCCGCTGCAAGGGTGGTTTCCAGCGCGACGGCGGCATTCAGGTAATCGGGCTGATCCTGTGGACCCAACGGGGGGGTACGATAAAACGAAGAAATTGCGACAATACGGCTGTCAGGTATTTCGCCGATCGCTTGCACGGCAGCATTCACCTGCTCCAGAGGAGAAGCTAAATTACTGCCGATGGCGATATATACCCGTCGTCTTTCAAGCTGCATCTGTGTCACCGCCTTGATGCGACTCGAAATTTGTAGGGTATACGTGATGGGTCATGCGGAACCTTCACGGCGCGGCGCGCGTTTACGCGGGCGACGATGGCGACGACGTTCTGGTTCTTCATCAAGCTCGTTCAGCATGCCTTTTTGCTCTGGCGGAGCCGACACTTGGAATTCGCCCCACCACTGCGCCAGGCGCTGCAGTTCGGCGTTATTTTCCACTTCGGCACGCAGCGCCAACAAGTCGTAGGCTGCGCGGAATTTTGGATGCTCCATCAGCTTCCAGGCGCGCTTACCCTGACGACGGGACATGCGTAACTGAAGCTGCCAGATATCACGGGTGAGCGACGTCAGGCGTTTCGGGATAGCCAGTGAACGACAGGCTTCATCCAGCACGTCATTCATTGCCAGCGCGAAGGCGTCGTAATAGGCCAGACCGCTTTCCTGGGCAATTTTCTGCGCGGTTTCCAGTAACGGGTACCAGAACATCGCCGCAAACAAGAAGGCCGGGTTCACGCGCATATCATTGTGGATACGGGTGTCAGTATTCTTTAGTACCTGGGCAATGATGCGTTCCATCGCGCTGTCACCGTCTTCGGTGAAATAGCGGGTGATGGTTGGGAACAGCGGCTGGAACAGGCTGTACTCACGCAGTTTTTTATAGGTTTCATAACCGTAGCCTGCCTGTAACAGCTTGAGCGCTTCTTCAAACAGGCGTGCAGGAGGAATATCGTTCAGCAGTGTTGCCAGACGTGGGATCGGCTCTGCGGTTTCCGGGCTGATACGCATATCAAGCTTGGCTGCAAAGCGTACCGCGCGCAGCATACGCACGGGATCTTCGCGATAGCGCGTTTCCGGATTACCAATCAGACGGATGATGCCGTCTTCCAGATCCTGCATTCCACCCACGTAATCACGAACGGTGAAATCAGCCACGCTATAGTAGAGGCTGTTGATGGTGAAATCGCGGCGCTGGGCATCTTCTTCGATGGAACCGAAGATGTTGTCGCGCAACAGCATTCCGTTTTGCCCACGCTGTGACGTTGCACGATCGGCTTCGCTGCCTTCATGATGACCACGAAAAGTCGCGACTTCGATAATTTCCGGGCCAAACATGACGTGAGCCAGACGGAAACGACGCCCAACCAGACGGCAGTTGCGAAACAACTTCCGTACCTGATCCGGTGTCGCGTTAGTGGTGACATCAAAGTCTTTCGGTTTTTTGCCCAGCAAAAGGTCGCGCACGCCACCGCCAACCAGCCATGCCTCGTATCCAGCCTTATTAAGCCTGTACATTACCTTCAGGGCATTTTCACTGATATCTTTGCGGGAGATAGAGTGCTGCTCACGCGGGATTACCGTCATATGCGGACGGGCGACGGCAAGCTCGGCCTCGCGCTCCTCGCGGCTTAGCACCTTGCGGCAAAAATTAGCGACTCGGGTAAAAATAGTGCACCTCGGTAGTGTCAAACTTCAGTCAGAACAAGTGTTGCTGTGTAAAAATCGCGGCTAATCATAGCTCAGCATGAGTCATTTGAGAATGCCGGATTTACATTCACTGAACCCGGCACAGTCGAAAGCGTCCAATTTTGCACCGCAGTTTGCAGTAATTCTTCCACACTCAGCGCTTGCCACGGTATTGCAGTGCTCTGACCGAGGAAACGCAACGCCTTGATGAGAATCGGGCGTGGATCGCTGTGCGGTAGGGCAGGCGCATGATTCTGCTTAGAAAGTTTAGCGCCTTGCTCGTTGAGCGCCAACGGCAGATGAATATAGTCCGGTACTTGCCAGCCGAACTGCTGATACAACGAAATTTGGCGTACAGTCGGTTCGATGAGATCTGCACCGCGTACAATCTCAGTTACCCCCTGGAAGTGGTCATCAACCACCACCGCAAGGTTATAAGCAAACAGTCCGTCGCGTCGGTGAATAATAAAGTCTTCCCGAGCAAGCTCTGGGTCGGCGTGAATATTGCCGCGCAGCAGGTCGTTAAAGTGTAAGACGGGATGCAGTTGCTTAATGCGTACCGCTGCATTTTCCGGCCCGTGGCGTAACGCGCGGCAATGACCGTCGTAAATCCCGCCAATACGCTGAATACGGGCGCGTGTACAGGTGCAGTAGTAGCTTAAATCTTGTTGTTGTAACCAGGCCAGTGCCTCACGGTAGGCGTCATGGCGTTGCGACTGCCACACGATTTCGCCATCCCAGTGCAGCCCGTAATGTTCCAGCTGACGCAGAATCGTCTCTGCAGCACCGGGAACTTCACGAGGGGGATCGATATCTTCAATTCGTACCCGCCAGATTCCACGTTGTGCACGGGCCTGCAGATAACTGCCTAGGGCGGCTACCAGGGAACCAAAATGCAGTTCACCGGAAGGTGAAGGGGCAAAACGGCCAATATAGGGTTTGTCTGTCATGTCGATGGATAATATAAAAGAATAAGGCGGGAGAAACTCCCGCCCAGATATTGTCGGATTAGCGTAATGCTACCCGGCATGCAACAGTTTACGGGATTAACCCGCCATCTGTTTTTCGCGAATTTCTGCCAGCGTTTTGCAGTCGATGCATAGATCGGCTGTTGGACGGGCTTCCAGACGACGAATACCAATTTCTACGCCGCATGATTCGCAGTAGCCGAAATCTTCGTCTTCTACTTTCTTCAGCGTCTTCTCGATCTTTTTGATCAGTTTGCGCTCACGGTCACGGTTACGCAGCTCAAGGCTGAATTCTTCTTCCTGTGCGGCACGGTCAACCGGATCAGGGAAGTTAGCCGCTTCGTCCTGCATATGAGTCACAGTGCGATCGACTTCATCCCTGAGTTGATTACGCCATGCTTCAAGAATACGCCTGAAGTGCGACAGCTGGGCTTCGTTCATATACTCTTCGCCCGGTTTCTCCTGGTACGGCTCCACCCCAGCGATGGCGAGAATACTCAGGGACGATGTTTTACGGTTTTGCCCTTCTTGCATGTTGCTTCTCCTTAACACGCACTATCGATCCCCATGTTCGGGGGAAAAATCAGGTCGCTATAAATAGCAGATGCTTTTCCGGATAGCAATTATCTATACGTAACACTTGACAACCCTGTGAGGAAAAGCGTATTTGCGCACGCGGCCAGAATACTAATTAACCCGTTGTTCACACCATTATAAGGCAATGGGCAACGGTTCTTTAAGAGTCATACCATGGGCAGAAAGTTCCGCTTTATAAACCAGAATTTCGACCCCCTTTAGCTGTGCTTCGACTAATAACTGCGCATATTTTGCATCGATATGGCGCGCGGGTGAAAACCGTGTAATGGCTGAATGTAGTACCGCGAAAAATATGACTGCACGTTTACCTTCAGCCGCTACGCTCATCAATTCCCGAAGATGTTTCTGACCTCGTTCAGTGATGGCATCGGGAAAATAACCATACTCTTTTTCCGCCAACGTGACTGATTTTACTTCAATATAGCAGTCAGTCCGGGAATCTGCCTGTAACAAAAAATCAATACGACTGCCTTCTGCGCCGTATTTTACTTCACTTTTCAACACACTGTAGCCAGAAAGCTCCGCAATGAGTTCATTCTGAATCGCCTCTTTCGTTAAGCGATTGGCCCATAGCGTGTTAACACAAATAAAAGCATCAGATCCGGTTTGCGTTAATTCCCATGTATGTGGATATTTCCGTTTAGTATTTTCTGATGTTGAATACCAGACGGTATCACCAGGGGTTGCGCATCCGGTCATTGCTCCGGTATTTGGGCAGTGTAGCGTCAAGGTTGTGCCATCAGGTGTGATCACATCCGCTAAAAAACGTTTATAGCGCTGAATTAGCGTAGCGCGTTGTAAAGGGGGAGAAAATTGCATGAATAATACCCTTGATTACTTGCTCAGCGCCCAGCGTTGCAAGGTTGAGTAGCGAGTGCGTCCTCGCTCAAATGACGAGGCGTAAAGCGCAAACTCCGTAACCGGAAATGACCAGCAAAAACCGGGGGGCGGGATGGCGACTGCATGGCTGGCATCGCGCAAGAGCGTGATATGCGGGTGAAAGGGCTGCGGGCTTTGGTAGCATCCGCTGCGTGCGGCCTGTGCTCGCAGCATGTTGGCCAGTTGCAATAGCCCACGTGGCGGCTGGCGCATTCCCAGCCATACCACCCGCGAACGCAGCCATTGCCCTGCATCGTCCAGCCTGAGCGTAAACGACGGCTGGCGAATGCGTCCGGCCAGCTGTGATAGCGCCTGCTGTTTCTCCGCACTGACATCCCCTAAAAAAGCCAGCGTCAGGTGCAGATTGTCCGCGGCGACAGGGCGGCCCGCTTCCGGTGGAAATTGTGCGGCTCGCCAGTGGATGAGCTGCTCCCGAACCTCAGTAGGCAATTCAATGGCAAAGAACAGCCGTTTTGGCTCAGACATGATGGATACTCGGTTATGAATTAACGCGATGCTACAATGCAGCGCGAAGAATGTTAACCCTCTGGAGTCATTTGTGACGTCGTTGCCCGTTGCCGCCATCGTGCCTGAACTGCTTACTGCCCTTGATGCCTCACCGCAGGTCCTGCTGACCGCGCCGACGGGGGCCGGGAAATCGACCTGGCTGCCGCTGCAGTTTCTGAAGCATCAGGGGATTTCGGGGCGCATTATCCTGCTGGAACCGCGTCGTCTGGCGGCTCGCAATGTGGCACAACGACTGGCGGAGTCGCTAAACGAAAAGCCCGGCGAAACCGTGGGTTACCGCATGCGCGCGCAAAGCTGCATTGGGCCGCAAACCCGGCTTGAAGTGGTCACAGAAGGTGTGCTCACGCGCATGATCCAACGCGATCCAGAATTGCAGGGTGTTGGTCTGGTGATCCTTGATGAATTTCACGAGCGCAGCCTGCAGGCGGATCTGGCACTGGCGCTCCTGTTGGACGTGCAGCAAGGCCTGCGGGATGATTTAAAACTGCTGATTATGTCAGCCACACTGGACAACGGGCGTTTACAACAGCTGTTGCCTGAAGCGCCTACCCTTGTTTCCGAAGGACGTGCGTTTCCTGTTGAACGGCGCTACCAGCCCCTGGCGACGCATTTACGTTTTGACGAAGCGGTTGCCATTGCCACCGCGGAGTTGCTGCGTAACGAGAGTGGCTCGTTGCTGCTATTTTTACCCGGCGTGGGAGAGATCCTGCGCGTGCAGGAGCAATTGGCAGGCCGCGTGGGCAGCGATATCTTGCTGTGCCCGCTGTATGGCGCATTATCGCTGACCGAGCAGCGACAGGCCATTTTGCCTGCTCCAGCGGGGCGACGTAAAGTCGTGCTGGCAACCAATATTGCTGAAACCAGCTTAACCATTGAAGGTATCCGTCTGGTGGTGGACTGCGCTCAGGAGCGTGTGGCGCGTTTTGATGCACGCACGGGATTAACGCGACTGATTACCCAACGCATTAGCCAGGCCTCAATGACCCAACGTGCAGGGCGAGCAGGCCGTCTGGAACCCGGTATTTGTCTGCATCTGCTGGCCAAAGAGCAGGCAGAAAGGGCTGCGCCGCAAGGCGAGCCGGAAATCGTACAAAGCGACCTGTCCGGCCTGCTGATGGAACTGTTGCAATGGGGATGCACCGATCCCGCACAGTTAAGCTGGCTGGATAGGCCGCCAGTCGTAAATATGCAGGCGGCAACGCGTTTGTTACAGATGCTGGGCGCACTGGAGGGCAACAGGCTCAGTGCCACCGGACAAAAAATGGCGGCACTGGGCAACGATCCCCGCTTAGCAGCAATGCTAGTCAGTGCTAACAATGACGACGAAGCGGCAACGGCAGCAAAGCTGGCGGCAATTCTGGAAGAACCACCGCGCGGTGGGAGTACCGATCTGGCAACAGCGTTTTCACGCCACCAGCCCGCCTGGCAACTGCGTAGCCAGCAGCTACTGAAGCGCCTGAATGTGCGTGGAGGCCAGCCTGATAGCGAACGGTTAGCACCTTTACTGGCGCAGGCGTTCGCCGATCGTATTGCCCGGCGTCGTGGTCAGGAAGGGCGATATCAACTGGCGAACGGGATGGGGGCAATGCTGGATGCTGATGATGCATCGGCGCGCCATGAGTGGCTTATCGCGCCGCTGTTGCTACAGGGTAGTGCCTCGCCGGATGCTCGTATTTTGCTGTCTTTGCCGCTGGATATCGACAGATTAATACAGACGTGTCCTGAGCTGCTGCGACAGTCAGATACCATCGAATGGGATGAAACCCAGGGGACGCTGAAAGCGCTGCGCCGAATGCGCATTGGTCAACTGACAGTTAAAGTACAGCCGCTGGCTAAACCGTCGGAAGAAGAGTTGCATCAGGCCATGTTGAACGGAATTCGCGATAAAGGCCTAAGTGTGCTCAACTGGACGCCTGAGGCTGAACAGTTTCGGTTGCGTCTGCAATGCGCGGCAAACTGGTTGCCGGAGTACGGTTGGCCTGCTGTCGATGATGCCTCGCTGCTGTCGACGCTGGAGAGCTGGCTATTGCCGCATATGAGCGGTGTGCACTCTTTACGCGCACTCAAAGCATTAAATGTGGCTCAGGCATTGCGCGGTTTACTGGACTGGTCAATGCTGCAACGTCTGGAGAGTTCGCTGCCGGCGCATTACACTGTGCCGACGGGAAGCCGGATAGCCATTCGCTATCACGAGGATAATCCCCCGGTGTTGGCGGTCAGGATGCAGGAAATGTTTGGCGAAGCGAATACGCCAACCATCGCCGAGGGGCGTGTGCCGTTGGTGCTGGAACTGCTGTCTCCGGCCCAGCGACCGCTGCAGGTCACAAGCGATCTGAGCGCGTTCTGGAAAGGGTCGTACCGTGAGGTACAAAAAGAGATGAAAGGGCGTTATCCCAAGCACGTCTGGCCGGACGATCCGGCGAATACCGCGCCAACGCGGCGGACGAAGAAGTATTCGTAATGCAACTGTAGGCCGGATAAGGCGTTTTACGCCGCCATCCGGCATAAATACAGCAGAAAATTGAGAGATTTCTTCTTCTGTCGCCTGACGGAAGAACAGAGAATCAGGCCTTTGCGCCTGAATGTTGCGGAGAAAAAGCATGGCGGGGAATGACCGCGAGCCAATTGGACGTAAAGGGAAACCGTCACGTCCGGCGAAACAAAAGGTGAGCCGTCGTCAACTCAGAGATGACGAGTATGACGACGATTATGATGATGATGACTATGAGGATGAAGAACCGATGCCGCGTAAGGGTAAAGGCAAAGGGCGTAAGCCTCGTGGTAAGCGTGGCTGGTTCTGGCTGCTGGTAAAACTGTCGATCGTCTTTTTGGTGCTGATCGCGATATATGGCGTGTACCTGGACCAAAAAATTCGCAGCCGTATTGATGGCAAAGTCTGGCAACTGCCCGCGGCTGTTTATGGCCGGATGGTTAACCTTGAGCCAGAAATGCCCATCGGCAAGAACGAGATGGTAAAACTGCTGGAGGCGACACAGTACCGTCAGGTGACGAAAATGACGCGCCCTGGCGAATTCACCGTGCAGGCGAAGAGCATTGAGATGATCCGCCGTCCGTTTGACTTCCCGGACAGTAAAGAAGGGCAGGTGCGTGCGCGTCTGACCTTTGACGGCGATCATCTGGACACCATCGAGAATATGGATAACAACCGCCAGTTCGGTTTCTTCCGTCTCGATCCGCGTTTGATCACCATGCTTTCTTCCCCTAACGGTGAGCAGCGTCTGTTCGTTCCGCGCAGCGGCTTCCCGGATTTGTTGGTCGATACGCTGCTGGCGACCGAAGACCGCCATTTCTATGAGCACGACGGTATCAGCCTCTATTCCATCGGACGTGCAGTGCTGGCGAACCTGACGGCGGGTCGTACGGTGCAGGGGGCCAGTACGTTGACTCAACAGTTAGTCAAAAACCTGTTCCTGTCCAGCGAGCGCTCGTACTGGCGTAAAGCGAACGAAGCCTACATGGCGCTGATCATGGATGCGCGTTACAGCAAAGACCGCATTCTTGAACTGTATATGAACGAGGTGTACCTCGGTCAGAGCGGTGATAACGAGATCCGTGGCTTCCCGCTGGCGAGCCTGTATTATTTTGGCCGTCCGGTAGAGGAGTTGAGTCTTGACCAGCAGGCGCTGTTGGTGGGGATGGTGAAAGGTGCGTCAATCTACAACCCATGGCGTAATCCGAAGCTGGCGCTGGAACGTCGTAATCTGGTGCTGCGCCTGCTGCAACAGCAGCAGATTATCGATCAGGATCTGTATGACATGCTGAGTGCGCGCCCGTTAGGCGTGCAGCCGCGTGGCGGAGTGATTTCACCACAGCCAGCGTTTATGCAGATGGTTCGCCAGGAGCTACAGGCGAAGCTGGGCGATAAAGTCAAAGATCTCTCCGGTGTGAAAATTTTCACCACCTTTGATTCCGTGGCGCAGGATGCGGCAGAAAAAGCGGCGGTGGAAGGCATTCCGGTGCTGAAGAAACAACGTAAGCTGAGCGATCTGGAAACCGCGATTGTGGTCGTTGACCGCTTTAGCGGCGAGGTTCGTGCTATGGTCGGCGGCGCTGAGCCGCAGTTTGCGGGCTATAACCGCGCGATGCAGGCCCGTCGTTCCATCGGTTCTCTGGCAAAACCGGCAACCTATCTGACGGCACTCAGCCAGCCGAAGCTGTATCGCCTGAATACCTGGATAGCCGATGCGCCGATTGCGCTGCGCCAGCCGAACGGCCAGGTGTGGTCACCGCAGAACGATGACCGTCGCTATAGCGAAAGCGGTAAAGTGATGCTGGTGGATGCATTAACGCGTTCAATGAACGTCCCGACTGTCAATCTGGGGATGGCGCTGGGTCTGCCTGCTGTTACCGAGACCTGGACGAAACTGGGCGCTCCGAAAGATCAGCTCAATCCGGTTCCGGCGATGCTGCTGGGGGCGTTGAACCTGACGCCAATTGAAGTGGCGCAGGCGTTCCAGACCATCGCCAGCGGGGGTAACCGTGCGCCATTATCAGCACTGCGTTCGGTCATTGCTGAAGATGGAACCGTGCTGTATCAAAGCTTCCCGCAGGCAGAGCGCGCCGTTCCGGCGCAGGCGGCCTATATGACGCTGTGGACCATGCAACAGGTGGTTCAACGCGGTACGGGTCGTCAACTGGGCGCGAAGTACCCAGGGCTGCACCTGGCAGGGAAAACCGGTACCACCAACAACAACGTGGATACCTGGTTTGCCGGTATCGACGGCAGCCAGGTGACGATTACCTGGGTAGGCCGCGATAACAACCAGCCAACCAAGTTGTACGGTGCCAGCGGGGCGATGTCGATTTATCAGCGTTATCTGGCGAACCAGACACCAACCCCGCTGGTGCTGACGCCGCCGGAAGATATTGTTGATATGGGCGTCGATTACGACGGTAACTTCGTGTGCAGTGGCGGTATGCGTACGCTGCCAGTGTGGACTACCGATCCGGACTCGTTGTGTCAGCAAGGTGAGATGCAGCAGCAGTCAGGTAATCCGTTCGATCAATCAACGCAGTCGCAGCCTCAACAGCAGCAGCAACAACAACCGCCGCAGCAGGAGAAGAAAGACAGCGACGGCGTTGCAGGTTGGATCAAGGATATGTTTGGCAGCAACTAATGCCTACCTAAAAACCCGCTCCGGCGGGTTTTTCTTTTGGCGCCATTCGGCTTTGTTTTGCCTGATGGCGCTGCGCTTATCAGGCCTACGGAATTTGAGCAGCCATGCCGCTATCCGGTACGTCTTCCGTTAAAACATTTCAGCCTAATTTATTAACCCTTTCTTTTCATCTGGTTATTTCTTAACCCCTTAGTTTTAGTAGGGGCGCGTATTGCTTGCGATCGCAACGGCGTTTCGAATATTATGCTCTCGTTATAATAATAATTCTCGTTTACGTTATCATTCACTTTCATCAGAGAAATACCAATGGCGCGTCTTAAAACTGCTCAGCCAAACGCCTCACTGCGCAAAATTGCAGTCGTGGTAGCCACAGCGGTTAGCGGCATGTCTGTGTATGCACAGGCGGCGGTTCAACCGAAAGAAGAAACAATCACCGTAACCGCAGCACCTGCCGCACAAGAAAGCGCGTGGGGACCTTCGCCGACGATTGCCGCGAAGCGTTCCGCCACTGCCACCAAAACCGATACGCCTATCGAAAAGACCCCGCAGTCTGTTTCGGTTGTGACGCGTGAAGAGATGGATACCAAGCAACCGGCTACAGTAAAAGAAGCCATTGCTTATACACCCGGTGTTTTTGCTACCCGTGGTAGCTCTTCCACCTATGATGTAGTGACGATTCGTGGTTTTACCTCTCCAACCACGGTCAACACCAACCAGTATCTTGATGGCATGAAACTTCAGGGTAATAACTACTCTGAAGTATCTATGGACCCGTATTTTCTGGAACGCGTAGAAGTGATGCGCGGGCCGACTTCAGTGCTGTACGGCAACAGCAACCCTGGCGGCATCGTCAGTATGGTGAGCAAACGTCCGACAACAGAACCCCTGAAAGAAGTGCAGTTTAAAATGGGGACGAACAACCTCTGGCAAACTGGTTTCGATTTTAGCGATGCTATTGATGATGACGGCGTGTGGTCATACCGTTTAACGGGGTTGGGTAATAGCCAGAACTCTCAGCAGGAGATGTCAAAATCAACGCGCTACGCAGTTGCACCTGCGTTTAGCTGGCGCCCTGATGATAAAACAGATTTCACCTTCCTGAGTAATTTCCAGAACGATCCGTACGCGGGTTATTATGGCTGGTTGCCGCGTGAAGGTACGCTTGTTCCGTATTACGATGCAAATGGTAATCCGCACAAGCTGCCGACTGATTTCAATGAAGGTGAAGCGGATAACAAGATGGCTCGCCGCCAGCAGATGGTTGGCTACAACTTCTCGCATGCCTTTAACGACACCTTCACCGTGCGCCAGAACCTGCGTTATGACAAGGTGAAAACGCTCTACCGTTCTGTATATGGTTTTGGCTATAGTCAGCCTGGTGAGATTATCCGTAAATACGTTCGTTCTGATGAAGATCTCAATGCATTTACCGTTGATACCCAGCTCCAGTCTGCTTTTGCCACCGGTGATGTTGCACATACTCTGCTGACCGGTGTTGATTACTCGCGTATGCGTAACGATGTCAATGCGCTGTATGGCGATGCTGATCCATTAAATATGCAGAACCCTCAGTACGGTAACCCGAATATTGATGTCAGCGGACCGTATGCTAAGTACGCCGTGTTAAACCGTATGGAACAGACCGGACTCTATGCCCAGGACCAGATGGAATGGGATAAGTGGGTGCTGACGTTGGGCGGCCGCTATGATTTTGCAACCACCTCCACGTTGACCCGCTCCAGTAATTCACTGGCCGAAGTGAACGATCAGCAGTTTACCTGGCGTGGTGGTGTTAACTATCTGTTTGACAATGGTATTTCTCCGTACTTCAGCTACAGCGAATCGTTTGAACCGACATCCGGTTCAACGAAAGAAGGCAAACCGTTCGATCCGTCGCGTGGTAAGCAGTACGAAGCCGGTGTGAAGTATGTTCCGAAGGATATGCCAGTTGTACTGACGGCGGCTGTGTACCAGCTGACGAAAGATAAAAACCTGACGGCGGACCCGAACGATCCTACGGGTCTGTACAGCGTCCAGACTGGGGAGATTCGTTCACGCGGCATTGAACTGGAAGCAAAAGCAGCCGTAAATGCCAATATTAACGTTACGGCGGCTTACAGCTACACGGATGCGGAATATACCGAAGACACTATCTTTAAAGGTCAACGACCGGCGGAAGTACCACGTAATCAGGCTTCGTTATGGACCGATTACACGTTCTATGAATCAGCACTGAGTGGTTTGACCATTGGGGCTGGCGTGCGTTATACCGGTTCAACGGTGAGTTACTACAAAAACGATACTGCTGCAGGGAAGAAAAACGATTCGTTTAATGTGGGCGGTTATACCGTTGCTGATGCCATGGTGAAATACGATCTGGCCCGTTTCGGTATGGCGGGTTCGTCCGTTGCCGTAAACGTCAACAACCTGTTTAATCGTGAATATGTTTCCAGTTGCTATAGCGAATACGCATGTTACTGGGGCGCAGAACGTCAGGTCGTTGCAACAGCAACCTTCCGTTTCTAATTTCTCTTTGGGCACGCTTTGCGTGCCCGTTTTACAAGTTGGCCACTATGCAGGATAACAGATCCCATCCCGACACGACGTTTGCGTTGAAGAATGTCTCCTTCCGTGTGCCTGGCCGCACGCTTTTGCATCCTCTCTCGTTAACCTTTCCCGTGGGTAAAGTGACGGGGCTTATCGGCCACAACGGCTCCGGTAAATCGACCTTATTGAAAATGCTGGGACGCCATCAGCCGCCGTCAGAAGGTGAAATCCTGCTTGATGAGCAGCCGCTGGAGAGCTGGAGCAGCAAAGCGTTTGCCCGTAAGGTTGCCTATTTACCCCAGCAGTTACCGCAGGCCGAAGGGATGACGGTACGTGAGCTGGTAGCGATTGGGCGTTATCCCTGGCATGGGGCGTTGGGACGCTTTGGTGTGGCTGACAGGGAGAAAGTGGAAGAGGCAATTACGCTTGTTGGACTCAAACCTCTGGCGCATCGCCTGGTGGATAGCTTGTCTGGCGGCGAGCGTCAGCGTGCGTGGATCGCCATGCTGGTGGCACAAGACAGCCGTTGCCTGCTGCTGGACGAACCAACCTCGGCGCTGGATATCGCGCATCAGGTTGATGTTCTGGCGCTGGTACATCGCTTGAGCCAACAACGTGGATTGACGGTGGTTGCCGTACTGCATGATATCAACATGGCAGCCCGCTACTGTGACTACCTGGTCGCGCTGCGCGGTGGGGAAATGATTGCAGAGGGAACACCTGCGGAACTGATGCGTAGTGAAACCCTGGAACTGATTTACGGTATCCCGATGGGCATTTTGCCGCATCCGGCCGGTGCCGCACCCGTGAGTTTTGTCTATTAATGATTGGATTACCTCATCTTTCCCGTCGACGACTGCTAA
Organism: Citrobacter sp. Awk 2; assembly: GCF_028069815.1. NCBI lineage: Bacteria > Pseudomonadati > Pseudomonadota > Gammaproteobacteria > Enterobacterales > Enterobacteriaceae > Citrobacter > Citrobacter sp. Awk 2. The sequence goes on along the minus strand of NZ_JANEWL010000053.1, from coordinate 16,091 downwards.
CGGCAATGGCGCTGTCGCCGCTACTGTGGCAAATGAATACAGCCCGCGCGGCGGCGGTTGATCCACAGCGTATAGTGGTGCTGGAATGGCTGCCTGTTGAGTTGCTATTGGCGCTGGGTGTTGCACCTTACGGCGTCGCGGATGTTCCAAACTACAAACTGTGGGTCAACGAACCCGCGTTGCCGGACTCCGTCATTGATGTCGGATTACGTACTGAACCGAACCTCGAACTGCTGACCGAAATGAAACCCTCATTTATGGTCTGGTCGGCTGGTTATGGTCCTGCACCTGAGAAGCTTGCACGTATTGCGCCGGGTCGCGGCTTTAACTTCAGTGATGGCAAAAAGCCGCTGGCAGTGGCGCGTCAGTCGTTGCAAGAACTGGCTCAGTTGCTGAATCTGCAGACCGCTGCCGAACGTCATCTGTCGCAGTACGAACACCTGATTGCCAGCCTGAAGCCGCGCTTTGTTCAGCGAGGCTCCCGGCCATTATTGCTGATGACCCTGCTCGATCCTCGCCATATGCTGGTATTTGGGCCTAACTGCTTGTTCCAGGAAGTGCTGAATGAGTACGGGATCCGCAATGCCTGGCAGGGTGAAACCAACTTTTGGGGCAGCACCGCGGTAGGGATTGACAGGCTTGCCGCCTACAAAGATGTTGATGTGCTGTGCTTCGATCACGGTAACAACAAGGATATGCAGGTACTGATGTCCACACCGTTGTGGCAGGCGATGCCATTTGTTCGCGCCGGACGTTTTCAACGTGTTCCCGCCGTCTGGTTCTATGGTGCAACGCTATCGGCGATGCATTTTGCGCGCATTCTGGATAATGCGCTGGGGGGGAAAGCGTGAGTAAACGTATTGCGCTGCTCCCAACTCTTCTGCTAGCGGTTCTGTTTGTTGCTGCCTGCTGGCTGACCTGGTTTAACTTTTCCGCTGCTCTGCCGCGTAGCCAGTGGCAACAGGCTATCTGGTCACCGGATATCGATGTTATTGAGCAGATGGTATTCCATTTCAGCCTGTTACCGAGGCTGGCGATTTCTCTGCTGGTCGGTGCCGGGCTGGGACTGGTTGGTGTGCTGTTTCAGCAGGTACTGCGTAACCCGCTGGCGGAGCCGACTACGCTGGGTGTTGCCACCGGGGCACAACTGGGCATCACGGTGACTACGCTGTGGGCTATTCCTGGCGCACTGACGACACAATTTGCAGCGCTGGTAGGGGCTTGCATTGTTGGGGCGCTGGTGTTTGGCGTTGCCTGGGGCAAACGGCTTTCTCCGGTGACGTTGATCCTCGCGGGCCTGGTGGTCAGCCTGTACTGTGGCGCGATTAATCAATTGATGGTGATTTTCCATCATGATCAGCTACAAAGCATGTTTTTGTGGAGTAGCGGCACGCTAACGCAAACCGACTGGAGCGGGGTGCAAAGACTGTGGCCGCAACTGGTGGGCGGCGTGATGTTGACGCTGCTGCTATTACGCCCAATGACGCTGATGGGACTGGATGACGGCGTGGCGCGCAATCTCGGACTGGCGCTGTCATTGGCGCGTCTGGCAGCCTTGTCATTGGCGATTGTTCTCAGCGCCTTGCTGGTTAACGCTGTCGGGATTATTGGCTTTATTGGCCTGTTTGCGCCGCTGCTGGCGAAAATGCTCGGCGCGCGGCGTTTGCTGGCGCGTCTGCTGCTGGCTCCGTTGATTGGCGCACTGATCCTCTGGCTCTCCGATCAAATTATTTTGTGGCTCACTCGCATCTGGATGGAAGTCTCTACGGGATCGGTGACGGCGCTGATTGGCGCACCGCTGCTGCTGTGGCTGCTGCCGCGTCTGAAGAGCATAAGTGCGCCGGATATGAATGCCAGCAACCGTGTCGTCGCTGAGCGCCAGCATGTGTTGATGTTCGCGCTGGCTGGGGGGGCGATATTGTTGCTGACGGTTGTGGTTGCGCTGTCATTGGGTCGCGATGCCCACGGCTGGAGCTGGGCCAGTGGCGCCATGCTGGATGAACTGATGCCCTGGCGCTGGCCGCGCATCCTGGCTGCACTGGTAGCTGGTGTAATGCTGGCTGTGGCGGGCTGTATTATTCAGCGTTTGACCGGTAATCCGATGGCCAGCCCGGAAGTGCTGGGTATTAGCTCCGGCGCGGCCTTTGGCGTGGTGCTCATGCTGTTTCTGGTGCCTGGAAATGCGTTTGGCTGGCTGTTGCCCGCCGGGAGTATCGGTGCGGCGGTCACCTTGCTTATTATTATGATTGCCGCCGGGCGCGGTGGTTTCTCTCCGCACAGGATGCTGTTGGCGGGGATGGCGCTCAGTACGGCATTCACAATGTTGCTGATGATGCTGCAGGCAAGCGGCGATCCGCGCATGGCGGGCATTCTGACCTGGATGTCCGGCTCGACCTATAACGCTTCCAACGAACAGGTTTTACGTACCGGCATTGTGATGATCATTCTGCTGGCGATAACGCCGTTGTGCCGCCGCTGGTTGACGATTCTACCGTTAGGCGGTGACACTGCGCGGGCTGTCGGTATGGCATTAACGCCGTCGCGTGTTGGCTTACTGATGTTGGCTGCGGGTCTGACCGCTACGGCGACCATGACAATCGGTCCGTTGAGCTTTGTGGGGCTGATGGCGCCGCATATCGCACGGATGTTAGGTTTTCGGCGTACGATGCCGCATATGGTGATATCCGCGCTGGCGGGGGGCGTGCTGCTGGTGTTTGCCGACTGGTGTGGGCGTATGGTGCTGTTTCCGTATCAGATCCCGGCGGGACTGCTGTCGACGTTTATTGGCGCGCCGTACTTTATCTATCTGTTACGTAAGCAGAGCCGCTGAGGCTGACCCCTTTCATGTAGGCCGGATAAGACGCTTTGCGTCGACATCCGGCAATAAAAAAGCCGGGTGGCGGCTTCGCCTTACCCGGCCTACATTTCTGCACGTTCTCTTTTTTACAATTTCGCAAACACCCGACGCGCGGCGTCGATGGTGTTATTGATATCGTCTTCGCTGTGCGCGACAGACATAAAGCCTGCTTCAAAGGCGGACGGTGCCAGGTAAACGCCTTCATCCAGCATCATATGGAAGAAGCGCTTAAAGCGTTCAACGTCGCAGGACATCACGTCCTGATAGCAGGTTACGGTTTCTGCATCAGTGAAGAAAATCCCGAACATCCCGCCGACATGGTTAACCACCAGTGGAATATTTGCTTCCTGAGCGGCTTCCAGCAGACCTTCTGCCAGACGTGTCGTCAGTTCGTTCAGCGTCTCATGAATCCCTGGCTGGGCGACTTCATTCAGACAGGCGAATCCTGCCGCCATCGCAATTGGATTTCCGGACAGCGTACCCGCCTGGTAAACCGGTCCGGTTGGGGCCAGGGCATCCATCACATCACGACGGCCACCAAATGCGCCAACAGGCATGCCGCCACCGATGATTTTACCCAGGCAGGTCAGATCCGGTACTACGCCGTAATAATCCTGCGCACCCGCCAGTGCGACGCGGAAACCGGTCATGACTTCATCGATGATCAACAGTGCGCCAAACTCATCGCACAGCGCACGCAGACCCGGCAGGAACTCAGGCAGTGGCGGGATGCAGTTCATGTTGCCCGCTACCGGTTCAACGATAATACAGGCGATTTCCTGCGGATACTGTTCGAATGCCGCACGTACTGAGGCAAGATCGTTATAGGTGCAGGTCAGGGTATGTTTCGCGAAATCTGCCGGAACCCCCGGGGAGTTAGGCTGGCCCAGCGTCAATGCGCCGGAACCGGCTTTGACCAGCAGGCAGTCAGCATGACCGTGGTAGCAGCCTTCAAATTTGATGATCTTATCGCGACCGGTAAAACCGCGCGCCAGACGGATCGCGCTCATCGTCGCTTCGGTACCGGAGTTCACCATACGTACCATATCCATGGTTGGTACGAGCTCAGTGACCAGCGCCGCCATTTTTACTTCCATCTCGGTCGGTGCGCCGAAGCTTAAACCGCGCTCTGCCGCTTCAATCACGGCATTGCGAATTGCCGGGTGGTTATGACCCAGCACCATCGGCCCCCAGGAGCCGACATAATCGATATAGGCTTTACCATCGACATCATACAGATATGCGCCGTCCGCTTTTTCAATAAACAGCGGAGTACCACCCACGCCAGTAAAGGCGCGAACTGGGGAGTTAACGCCGCCGGGGATAAGTTCGCGTGCTGCGCTGTAGAGGTTTTCAGACTTACTCATGGATGGGGTCCTGGTTCGTAGAAAAAGTAAATGCCCGCTATTCTAGTTATTCAGAGAAGGTTATGAAAGTTTTGCGTATTTGAAACAATACGATTTGCAGGGGATTTTCACGAAACGTGCGAGTAGAATGCCGTTTCCGTATTTGTATTACCAATTAATGATTATCTGATGAAAACAGACACCCCTTCTTTTGAAGCACAACAAATTGTGCGTTTACGGCGCAGGGATCAGATCCGTCGACTCCTCGATCGTGACAAAACGCCGTTGGCGATCCTCTTGATGGCCGCCGTGGTGGGGACAGTGACGGGGTTGGTGGGTGTGGCGTTTGAGAAAGCCGTGACCTGGGTGCAGAATCAGCGTATTGGCGCGCTGGCTCAGGTTGCTGACCATGCCATTCTGCTGTGGCCGCTGGCGTTTATCCTCTCTGCATTGCTGGCGATGGTCGGCTATTTTCTGGTGCGTAAATTTGCGCCGGAAGCAGGTGGTTCGGGGATCCCGGAGATTGAAGGCGCATTGGAAGAATTGCGACCTGTGCGCTGGTGGCGTGTGCTGCCGGTAAAATTTATCGGTGGTATGGGGACGCTGGGTGCCGGGATGGTGCTTGGCCGGGAAGGGCCAACGGTGCAAATTGGTGGCAATATCGGGCGCATGGTGCTGGATATTTTCCGCATGCGTAGCGCCGAAGCGCGGCACACCTTACTGGCAACCGGTGCGGCTGCGGGGCTGTCGGCCGCGTTTAATGCGCCTTTAGCCGGCATTCTGTTCATTATTGAAGAGATGCGACCACAGTTTCGTTATAACCTCGTGTCGATCAAAGCTGTATTTACTGGCGTGATTATGTCGAGCATTGTGTTTCGTATTTTCAACGGCGAGGCCCCGATTATTGAGGTTGGGAAACTCTCCAATGCGCCGGTTAATACGCTGTGGTTGTACCTCATCCTTGGGATTATTTTTGGTTGCGTCGGGCCGTTGTTCAATACCATGGTGTTGCGTACCCAGGATATGTTTCAACGCTTCCACGGTGGCGAAATTAAAAAATGGGTGCTGATGGGCGGCGCGATCGGCGGCCTGTGCGGGATCCTCGGTTTGATTCAACCTGAAGCGGCAGGCGGTGGATTTAATCTGATCCCGATTGCTGCTGCGGGCAATTTCAGTGTGGGTCTTCTGCTGTTTATCTTTATCGCCAGGGTCATCACCACGCTGCTGTGCTTCTCATCCGGCGCGCCTGGTGGGATATTTGCCCCGATGCTGGCATTAGGCACATTGCTGGGAACTGCATTTGGCATGGCTGCAGCGGCTTCTTTTCCGCAGTATCATTTGGAGGCGGGGACGTTTGCTATTGCCGGGATGGGGGCATTGCTGGCCGCTTCTGTGCGTGCGCCGTTAACGGGCATTGTGCTGGTGCTGGAAATGACGGATAACTATCAGCTCATTTTGCCAATGATTATTACCTGTCTTGGCGCAACACTATTAGCCCAGTTTATGGGTGGAAAACCGCTATACTCGACTATCCTTGCCCGCACACTGGCTAAACAGGAAGCGGAGCAGGCGGCAAAAAGCCATAGTACCGCCACGGGCGAGAATACTTGAACGAAATACCAGGGTATTAGATAATGGCCTTAACCATTGGGTTATAATTTGCCCAATTGCCAATGTCGTTTGGAGCAAAATATGAGTGATGACGTAGCGCTGCCACTGCAATTTACTGAAGCAGCAGCCAATAAAGTAAAAAGCCTGATCGCAGATGAAGATAACCCAAATCTGAAATTACGCGTGTATATCACCGGCGGTGGTTGCAGCGGTTTCCAGTACGGTTTTACCTTTGATGATCAGGTAAACGATGGTGATATGACCATTGAGAAGCAAGGTGTTGGTCTGGTGGTTGATCCGATGAGCCTGCAGTATCTGGTAGGCGGTGCGGTTGATTACACCGAAGGTCTGGAAGGTTCTCGCTTTGTTGTGACTAACCCGAACGCCAAAAGCACCTGCGGGTGTGGTTCCTCTTTCAGCATCTGATCGCTGTCTGTAATACCGATGGTCTGATGGTGTAGGCCCGGTAAGCGTAGCGTCACCGGGCAATGTGCCGGATGGCGGCGTAAACGCCTTATCCGGCCTACATGTTCTGCATCGTCACATCAACGCCCGTTATCATCCAGCGCAAACGTCGGCAATTTCAAATGCCAACGAATGGCGGCAAGCCGAATCAGCAGGGTAACGACCATCCCCATCATACTGGCGTTTTCCAGCGACACATTGAAGGTATAAAACGCGGTGGCGTGGACGATGCCGCCAATGATGCATGCTGTAGCGTAGATTTCGGTGCGCAAAATCATCGGCACTTCACGTGCTAACACATCGCGAATAATTCCACCGCCAACACCGGTAATGACCCCCATACAAATTGCTACCAGTGGTCCGGTTCCTGCGAGAAATGCTTTATTCACACCAATACCCACGAACACCGCCAGACCTACGGCATCCAGCACCGGAAGGATCCATTTCGGTAAGCGTCTTGGCTGACGTACCAGCACGATCGTCAACATACTGGTGATCATCGCCACCACCAGATCGGTGGGATCTTTAACCCAGAATACGGGGCCGTGATCCAGTGCCATATCACGGATCGTACCGCCACCGACGGCGGTTACCACGCCTAAGACCAGAACGCCGAAGGGGTCCATACGCAGTTTTCCGGCAAGTAATACGCCAGAGATAGCAAATACCGCGGTACCGACAATATCCAGCCAATAGACGAGCATCTTTAAATCCTCACAACAAACCTGGTGGGGGCAGGCGCTAATTTACTTGTGAAAGCGCATTACAGAGTTGTTTTGCGGCGAGGATAATACGCGGGCTCGCGCGTTCAAACCAGTCACTATCAAGAGTAATAACCGGGATTTTTAGCTGATTTCCCCAGTATTGCTCAATTTTAAGAATTTCGCCCGAACCGCCGGTAGCAACAATTGCCTGAGGGGCTCTTGCCAGGACCTGTTCGCGGCTGACCTGCGGCCATGGAACCCGGCTGCCGGAAAAGATGTTTTCTCCACCACATACCTCAAGAACCTGGTTTTGAATGGAACCTTTTCCACTGGTAAACAGAGGATTTGCGCCAAACTGGAGAAACACACGTTTTTTCGGTTTGTTGGCATATTGAGATTTTAGTAAAGCATACTCATCAAGCAAGGTTTGCGCTGCTTGCTTTGCCTGTTCAGGATTGGGGCTCCATGGCGCAAGTTGACGCAATGCATCAGCGACCTGCTCAATGGTGATGGCATCGACCCAGATGACCTTAATTCCCAGGGCAGTCAGTTGATTGACCTGCCGCTCGGCATTCCCTCCACGCCAGGCAAGAACCAAATCGGGTTTGAGCGCCACAATACGCTCCAGATTCATGCCTTGCCAGGTTGAGACCTCTTCAATATTTTTGGCTTCAGGCGGGTAGTTTGAATAGCTGCTGACGCCAACGGGGGTAATTCCGGCGGCGAAGGCCAGTTCAGTGTTGGCTGGGGAAAGCGAAATAACGCGCGGCGCGGCGTAAAGCCACGCCGGAAGAGTGAAAAGCAGGGCGACCAGCGCCCTGGAGATGAAGTTAGCCATGCGCCAGTTTCTGCACCAGCGTTTCAACCATCAGGCTTGACTGTTTCGCGGCAACAACCAGGAACTCGTCAAAGCTGAGATGGGACTGCTGATCGGCAACGTCAGAGATAGCGCGAACGACAACAAACGGCACGTTAAAGTTGTGGCACACGTGCGCAATTGCGGTTGCTTCCATCTCAACGGCAATCGCCTGTGGGAAGTTATGCTTAATTTTTGCCAGGCCAACGGAGCCGTTAATGAAGGCATCGCCACTGACGATCAGTCCGCGGACGGCGTTCAGATTGAGTTCGGCAATGCAGGATTCCGCTGCAGCAATCAGTGCCGGGTCGGCTTTAAAACCAGCCGGGCAGCCCGGTAGCTGGCCAAATTCATAGCCGAATGCGGTGACGTCAGCATCGTGATAGCGCGCTTCGTCAGAAACCACGATATCACCCACTTTCAGCGTAGAGGCCAGGCCACCCGCTGAACCGGTATTAATGATGGCATCTGGCTTGCAGTGTTCAAGCAGCAGCGTAGCACCCAGCGCCGCAGCCACTTTACCGATGCCTGATTTCAGTAGCGCAACCTCAGTACCGTTCAGTTGGCCGGTGTAAATTTCACAACCGCCAAGAGCAATTGTCTGACGGTTTTCGATTTTGTCACGCAGCAGCGTAACTTCTTCTTCCATTGCACCAATGATGCCGATTTTCATAGATTTACTCGCGATAAGCCAGATTTGAGGGCATAGTCTATCATGCGCTTAAGGGGTAGCGCATTTCTCAGGCGGGAGAGGACATGGCACAGATCGATTTCCGAAAAAAAATAAACTGGCATCGTCGTTACCGTTCGCCGCAGGGCGTGAAATCTGAGCATGAGATCCTGCGCATTTTCGAAAGCGACCGTGGACGTATTATCAATTCTCCGGCTATTCGCCGACTGCAGCAAAAAACCCAGGTCTTTCCGTTGGAGCGTAATGCGGCGGTGCGTACGCGCCTGACGCACTCGATGGAAGTTCAGCAGGTAGGACGTTATATCGCCAAAGAGATCCTCAGTCGACTGAAAGAGCAAAAATTGTTGGAGCAGTACGGCCTGGATGAATTGACCGGTCCCTTTGAAAGCATCGTCGAAATGTCCTGCCTGATGCATGACATCGGCAATCCGCCGTTTGGTCACTTTGGCGAGGCAGCAATTAATGACTGGTTTCGCCAGCGACTCTATCCGGCTGATGCTGAAAGCCAGCCCTTAAGCGACGATCGCTGCCTGGTGCCTGCGTTACGTTTGCGTGAAGGTGAAGAGTCGCTCAATGATATTCGCCGCAAGGTACGTCAGGACCTGTGCCATTTTGAAGGCAATGCACAGGGCATTCGGTTGGTGCATACACTGATGCGCATGAACCTGACCTGGTCGCAGGTGGGGGGAATTTTAAAATATACGCGCCCGGCATGGTGGCGTGGAGGTACGCCGGCGACGCATAACTATTTAATGAAGAAACCGGGATATTACCTTTCCGAGGAACCGTATATTGAGCGGTTACGTAAAGAATTATCCTTAGCACCTTACAGTCGCTTTCCATTAACCTGGATTATGGAAGCAGCGGACGATATCTCTTATTGTGTGGCTGACCTGGAGGATGCTGTTGAGAAAAGAATCTTCAGTGTTGAGCAGCTTTACCACCATCTGTATGAGGCGTGGGGGCATCATGAAAAAGGTTCCCTGTTTAGCCAGGTTGTTGAGAACGCCTGGGAAAAATCTCGCTCAAATACATTAAGTCGCAGTACGGAAGATCAGTTCTTTATGTATTTACGCGTTAACACGCTGAATAAACTGGTACCGTACGCCGCTCAGCGTTTTATTGATAATTTACCGCAAATTTTTGAGGGGAGTTTTAACCACGCTTTATTAGAAGATGCCAGTAGCTTCAGTCAGTTGCTTGGGGTTTATAAAAATGTAGCGGTAAAACATGTGTTTAGCCATCCAGATGTGGAGCAACTGGAATTGCAAGGCTATCGGGTTATCAGTGGGCTTCTGGAAATCTACCAACCACTGTTAAAAATGTCATTATCCGACTTTAGCGAGCTGGTTGAACACGAAAGATTAAAACAGTTCCCTATCGAATCACGATTATTTCAAAAGTTGTCTACCCGCCATCGTCTTGCTTATGTTGAGGCGGTCAGTAAAATATTGCCGGGTAGTGCCGAGTTCCCGGTTATGGAATATTATTACCGCTGCCGTTTAATTCAGGATTATATCAGCGGGATGACTGACTTGTATGCCTGGGATGAATATAGACGGCTGATGGCGGTAGAACAATAAATACTCATTTGTAAAGACGGACAATAAAATTTTACTTTTTCCTTAAACTTCATTCTGGAACTTAGCGCTATAAAACGACTCTGAGGTATACAGCAATTTTGCGTGACCTGTTAATCGAGAACGAAACACATGAAAAAAACCACATTAGCAATGAGTGCACTGGCTCTGAGTTTAGGTTTGGCGTTGTCCCCCCTGTCTGCAACGGCGGCTGAGACAGCGTCTTCAGCAACAACTGCCCAACAGATGCCAAGCCTGGCCCCGATGCTCGAAAAAGTGATGCCATCGGTGGTGAGTATTAATGTCGAGGGGAGCACGACGGTCAATACGCCGCGTATGCCGCGTAATTTCCAGCAGTTCTTCGGTGATAACTCTCCGTTCTGCCAGGACGGTTCTCCGTTCCAGAGCTCACCGTTCTGTCAGGGTGGCGCTCCGGGTGCTGACAACGGCGGCGGACAGCAGCAGAAATTTATGGCGCTGGGGTCTGGCGTCATCATTGATGCCGCGAAAGGATATGTTGTGACCAACAACCACGTGGTCGATAACGCCACGGTGATCAAGGTTCAACTGAGCGATGGTCGTAAGTTTGACGCGAAGATCGTCGGAAAAGATCCGCGCTCTGATATCGCACTGATCCAGATCCAGGACCCGAAAAACCTGACGGCAATTAAGCTGGCAGATTCTGATGCGCTGCGCGTGGGTGATTACACTGTAGCGATTGGTAACCCGTTTGGCCTCGGTGAAACGGTGACTTCAGGTATCGTTTCCGCACTGGGGCGTAGTGGCCTGAATGCCGAAAACTACGAGAACTTTATCCAGACGGATGCGGCGATCAACCGCGGTAACTCTGGTGGTGCGTTGGTTAACCTGAATGGTGAGTTGATCGGGATTAACACCGCGATCCTCGCGCCGGACGGTGGCAACATCGGTATCGGTTTTGCTATCCCAAGCAACATGGTGAAAAACCTGACTTCGCAGATGGTTGAGTTCGGCCAGGTTAAACGCGGTGAGCTGGGTATTATGGGGACTGAACTGAGCTCTGAGCTGGCGAAAGCGATGAAAGTTGATGCCCAGCGTGGGGCATTCGTCAGTCAGGTTATGCCGAACTCTTCTGCAGCGAAAGCCGGTATCAAAGCGGGTGACGTGATTACATCACTGAACGGTAAACCCATCAGCAGCTTCGCTGCCCTGCGTGCGCAGGTCGGCACCATGCCAGTGGGTAGCAAAATTAACCTTGGCCTGCTGCGAGACGGTAAGCCGGTAACGGTGAACCTGGAACTGCAGCAGAGCAGCCAGACTCAGGTTGATTCCAGCTCTATCTTCAAAGGCATTGAAGGTGCGGATATGAGCAACAAAGGCCAGGACAAAGGTGTCGTGGTAAGCGATGTGAAACCGAATTCGCCGGCGGCACAGATTGGCCTGAAGAAAGGGGATGTCATCATTGGTGCTAACCAGCAACCGGTGAAAAACATCGCGGAACTGCGCAAAATTCTCGACAGTAAACCAGCTGTTCTGGCGCTGAACATTCAGCGCGGCGACAGCTCTATCTACCTGTTGATGCAGTAATCCTTCTGAACCCCTTCCCATATCAGGGAAGGGGTTTCTTTTTGTGATACCTACCACAACTCCATACTTCTCTCTTCTGCTTTGTGCATTTGCACAATGTCGCAGCCTGTTTTCTTCCCTATGCTTGAGCACTGCTCACAGGAGGGCTTTATGGCTGGCTGGCATCTCGATACCAAAATGGCGCAGGATATCGTGGCGCGCACGATGCGCATCATTGATACCAATATCAACGTAATGGATGCCCGTGGGCGGATCATTGGCAGTGGCGATCGCGAGCGTATTGGTGAATTGCACGAAGGTGCGCTGCTGGTGCTCTCACAGGGCCGGGTCGTCGATATTGATGATGCGGTAGCACGACATCTGCACGGCGTGCGACAGGGAATAAACCTGCCGCTGCGGCTTGAAGGCGAAATTGTTGGCGTTATTGGTTTAACCGGCGAGCCGGAGCATTTGCGTAAGTATGGTGAACTGGTGTGTATGACCGCCGAAATGATGCTGGAGCAGTCGCGTTTGATGCATCTGCTCGCTCAGGACAGTCGTCTGCGCGAAGAACTGGTGATGAACCTGATTCAGGCTGAAGAGAACACCCCGGCGCTGGTGGAATGGGCGCAGCGCCTAGGAATAGATCTGAACCAGCCACGTGTGGTAGCAGTGGTGGAGGTCGACAGCGGTCAGCTTGGTGTAGACAGCGCCATGGCTGAACTACAGCAATTACAAAATGCGTTGACGACACCAGAGCGAAATAACCTGATTGCGATTGTTTCACTGACTGAGATGGTCGTTCTGAAACCCGCGCTGAATCAGTTTGGCCGCTGGGATGCAGAAGATCATCGCAAGCGTGTTGAACAGCTGATCGCCCGTATGAAAGAGAACGGACAGCTACGCTTTCGCGTATCGCTGGGCAACTATTTTACCGGGCCGGGCAGCATTGCCCGCTCGTATCGCACCGCGCGTACGACCATGATGGTCGGTAAGCAGCGCATGCCGGAAAGCCGTAGCTATTTTTACCAGGATTTGATGCTGCCAGTGCTGTTAGACAGCCTGCGTGGCGGTTGGCAGGCTAATGAGCTGGCCCGTCCGTTGGTACGACTGAAAGCAATGGATAACAACGGCTTGCTGCGTAGGACATTAGCGGCATGGTTTCGCCACAACGTACAGCCGCTGGCGACCTCAAAGGCGCTATTTATCCACCGCAATACGCTTGAATATCGCCTGAATCGTATTTCAGAACTGACCGGGCTGGATTTGGGGAATTTTGACGACAGACTGCTACTGTATGTGGCGTTGCAGCTGGATGAGCAGCATTGAGACATTAAACCACCTCACAGCGAGGTGGTTTTGAGCTAAGGGTTACTCTTCAGAAATTAAAAGCAGTCCTTTTTCAATAACCTGATAAACTACTTTTTTCTTTTGGGGATACTTTTGCTCGGTCTCGGTGTTGAGAATAACCGAGCGTTTATATGCTTCTGCATGATAAACCTCAATAGTATATCCTTTTTCCAGTGTCATAGTGTTCGTGTATTTCTCCAGCAGGACTTTACTTTGTATTTCCTGATGATAAACGAGAAAACCATTGTTATCGATAATGTTGACCTCTGCATAGAGATCTTCGCCATATATGCTGTGTGGCGTGGTGGCCTCTGTTGAGTAAACAACCTGGTTATTCACCAGATCCATCTCAATACTGGCAAACTGTACATCGTAATATCCCAGTAGCTTCCAGAGAAATTTATTACCTCGTATTGTCGCCTTCGGATCACTGGAAGTCGGGTGTTGGTAATCTTGTAGCCCTGAACTAATGACTTCCCATGTATTATCCTGTGCAAGTTGAAAATCTGTATTTTGCATAACGTTTGAAGCTACGCATCTGAATGGTTCATAATGAAGGATGTCGATAACATAGCCATTGCGTAATGGAATGCTTTCTGTAGTAGTCGGATATCGGATTGAGCCATCATAATTTCGGTTGTACATTTCAATCCCATTTTCATTCCACACACGTATCCATGCGTAGGTTTCCGGATAATAATTGTGTGGTATTACTGATTTAGTATTTACCGTCATCAAGTAATTACTGTTATCGATAGTAACTTCGGAAAATTCGGCGTCACCCAATCCGCGTAATTCAAGATGAATAATACTCCCTGTCAGGATGTCGGGTTCACTATTATCTAATGGGATGACATCTGCATATTCAAGCAATAATAAATCACGCTCCTCGCCAGTGAATTTGTTAATCATTAGCCAGATACTGATTTTTTCTGTGCTTTCTGGTAGAGTATAAATAAGTGACTCAACGCGTAGCTTTTCTGCTGACTCAGCAATAATAGAACGGAGATCCTCATCCGGGTCATTGTTTAGTGCGGTATTAAATAATCCTGTTTTATCAATCCTGAAGTTATTGATTTTTTCATTGTGCACAACCAGATCAAGATAATTTGGTAGGCTATATAAACGCTTCCCACATTCGGCATGATAAACCTCGATGAGATACCCATCTTCAAAAGGAATTTCATCATAGGTAATTGGACAATTTTGTCCTGGCATATCACGATTGAAAATTTCCTCGCCAGTCGCTGAGAAAATGGTGACGCTCGCATAAATGTCACTGCCATAGTAAGAATGTGGCGCGGAACTGGTGACATTTATTTGGATTGTTTTGCTCTCATTCTCAACAGTGAGGGTTGCAAACTTTGCATCGCCAAGCCCCAGGAAAATAAGTTCTTCGTTACGACCGCTGGTGTCATTTAGTGGGGTATAATTAATGGTTACATTATTTTCGCCTTCACGTACCACAAACCAGTTTTGATCAGTAGTATATTTTTGAGATTTTCCTTTTGGCAGAATAAGTTGATAAACCCCAATGGGTAAATATTGCTGTTCTAATGTAGTATTAGTAATTCTGACCGTAATATCATTGCCACAATGATCAATTATTTTGAGATCACGTCCATAAATTTGAGCTAAATTATCAATGATGATATCAAAGGTAACATTGCCTTTTTTGTTTAAGACAGACAACTCTGCATTATCAACCAACCAAACAGACGTTTGTAGCCCCATTGCTTGCTGCGCGTTGTCCCATTCCGCTTCAGGCAGGAGATCAAAGAGTGGATAAACCGGTTTGGTTTCCAGAGTCTGAATACGTTCTCGGGTGATATCATCAAGTTCAACACCACACAAATCAATATAGGGGGTCATATCATATCCTGCGGCAGAGGCGCTTGCCTCTGCAAGCATATCCAGGATGTGATGATCTGATGCGGAAAAATTTTCGCTGTTTGCCAATGCCCGGTAACTATCATTAAATAGCACAAAATTTTTCATCGAGGATTTGAATTGCATTAGCATCAATAATAATAATCTTTGATGTGGATTCCACTGATTCACAGGTGTTTGATTATAGATATTATTTCGGAAATTATCCTCAGTGTAACCTCTGTTTCCATCGTTATATAACCATCCATCGGTATACAGTTCATTTTTATTGCCCAACATAACTTGCTGAAACCATGCGCCATATATATTATTCCAAACCTCTCCAGCGGAGAAGCGAGAGTCATTCATAAAATTGCCCTGATATCCATGGGCAATTTCATGCAGCACAGTCCATTGGTTTTCAACATTATCAATCCAGCCTTGCGCGATGGTTGATGAGGTCTCTGCACACCAGTAGGTGTTGAAATAGGCGGAACCCACACCGTTTTTATCTGCCTTAATGAAATACTTATTGGCAATGTTCTGATTGAGAGAATTTACTGGCGTAAAACTAAGTCCGGCTAAAGCATTATAGAATGCAAAAATTTTTTCATAATAGTCCAATAGTCCGTAAATGCCATTGTCGGTATTTACATTCTGGAGATTATCCATGTCGGCAAAGGGAACTAATAGTTTGGCACTGCCAGTATCGATAAGCGCATAGGGGGCGTTGGTCTCTGACCATGAAGAAAAAAATAAAGCAGAATCACTATTTTTGTCAAAAAAAGGCAATGTCTGGAATTTTTCTGGTGTTTCAAATTCAACGTCGTAATCAGAAACATTTTCCATGTATAGCGTATCAATGAAAGGAACGGTATCAACAGTAGCGCTGATCTCTTGCCATTCAGTTTTCAATGTTAATGTTTTTTCAACAGCAGAGTCATTGCATAATAGACGCAAGGTAGCAGAACCATTACTGATGTCGGACTGCCTGACGCGAAGGATGGTCTCCGCGGGCAAAATAAAGTCTAATTCCTGACGATCGTGCAGTAACCCTTTATTAAAACCTTCTTTATTAAGCCATGTTGCCTTTTCGAGAGCATAGCATTTCATTAAAAGTATATTGTTCATAGTTGGTTATCTCTTATTTAGTGGTTGAAGATAGATAAACCTTATATTTTTTATGAGATAATAAAAGTCATTTTATATAATATCTG
>NZ_JANEWL010000052.1:0-32525 GCF_028069815.1 Citrobacter sp. Awk 2 | reverse complement strand
GATCTGGATCACACAAATTCAAATATTCCGCAATATTATGAAACTTATTATTGAACTAATACCACATCGTCATTTAAAAATAGTTCGTCATTGATGAACGGCCTCGTTTAGCAATGGTTTAGGAAACACACCAAGAAAAAATTATAAGGATTATTTAGAATGAAACTTAAATTAGTTGCAGTGGCAGTGACTACCCTGTTGGCAGCGGGTGCGGTAAACGCAGCTGAGATTTATAACAAAGACGGTAACAAACTGGATCTGTACGGTAAAGTTCACGCTCAGCATTACTTCTCTGACGATACCAGCAGCGATGGTGACAAAACTTACGCGCGTCTGGGCTTCAAAGGCGAAACTCAGATCAACGACCAACTGGTTGGTTTCGGCCAGTGGGAATATGAATTCAAAGGCAACCGTTCTGAAGATCAAGGTTCCGAAGCAGACAAAACCCGTCTGGCATTCGCTGGCCTGAAATTCGCTGAATACGGTTCTTTCGACTACGGTCGTAACTACGGCGTAGCTTACGACATCGGCGCATGGACTGACGTCCTGCCAGAATTCGGCGGTGATACCTGGACCCAGACTGACGTCTTCATGACTCAGCGTGCTACCGGCGTTGCAACTTACCGTAACACTGACTTCTTCGGTCTGGTTGAAGGTCTGAACTTTGCTGCTCAGTATCAGGGCAAAAACGACCGTACCAACGAAGATGAATTACATGAAGCGAACGGCGACGGTTTCGGTCTGTCTTCTACTTATGAATACGAAGGCTTCGGCATCGGTGCAACCTATGCGAAATCTGACCGTACTGATGACCAGATGCGTAATGGTAACAACGAATTCTACGCTTCCGGTAAAAACGCAGAAGTATGGGCTGCTGGCCTGAAATATGATGCGAACAACATCTACCTGGCAACCACCTACTCTGAAACCCGCAACATGACCACCTTCGGTAAAGTTAACGGTATCGCTAACAAAGCGCAGAACTTTGAAGCTGTTGCTCAGTACCAGTTCGACTTCGGTCTGCGTCCGTCCATCGCTTACCTGAAATCCAAAGGTAAAGATCTGGGTGTTTACGGCGACCAGGATCTGGTTGAATACATCGATCTGGGTGCGACCTACTACTTCAACAAAAACATGTCTACCTTCGTTGATTACAAAATCAACCTGCTGGACGACAACAAATTCACTTCTGACGCCCGTGTTAGCACTGACAACATCGTGGCAGTTGGTCTGAACTACCAGTTCTAATTTTGTTGTAAGTTGAATACAAAGCCAGTCCATCCAGGGCTGGCTTTTTCTCTTGATGTAGACTCGGTCATAAGGAGTATGCCGTGCAGACGTTCACTGGTCGTTGTCTTTGCGGACAGAGTCATTTTACCGTAAACGTCGAAATGCTTGATGTCTATGCCTGCCACTGCACGCTGTGCCAGAAATGGTCCGGTGGTGTCGCCATGTATCTGGAAGCCTGCGGTCATCCACTACTGTCCCCTGATTCAGCAGAACCTTCGCACTTTCCCTCATCAACGCGCGGAGAACGTTTCTTCTGTTCCGGCTGTGGATGCCCCTTATGGTTTACACTGACCGATAGCGATCGCTACTTTATTCCGTGGACATTGCTGGAGCTGAATGAGGTCGATCGTCGCCGTCTGATTCTGGCGGCTGAAATCTATACCGAAACACAGCCTGCTTTCTGGAGGTTGACGGGGCAATACGCTCGCCTGAGTGGAAAAGAAGTCGAAGCGATGGATTACCCCTGTCATTTAGCTCACTAGTTATTGACGGTTCACTTTTGCCAGGCTGAACCACATCCCTACCGCTAATACGATAAGCATGCTGCCAGCGCTGCTCAATGCCACGCTGTGCGACCAGGTAAATGCTTCTCTGGCAGCTGCAAGCAACGCGTCGCTAAGAGACGGCGAAAGGGAATGTGCTAATTGCACCGCCTCACCCATTGACGATGAAGCACGTTCCAGCTCCTGCGCATTTAGGCCGGCAGGCGGTAGAATCGACGCGGAAAAACTACGGCTCAGCAAGAGACCAAAAATCGCGATCCCAAGACCGGCCCCCAGTTCATAGGCCATGGTTTCGATAGCCCCCGCAGCGGCGGCTTTTTCAGCCGGGGCTGCCGCCATAATGGCCGCCGTTGAGGCCAGTAGCGCGCTGGCGGCACTGAACCCCAGTAACACCATTAATATCCAGGCCTGGATCTGCTGAGTGCTGAAATCCGTCATTGCCAGGCCGTAGAAACTGACTGCACTCAACGCCATACCTGCCGTTGCCACGCAGCGCAATCCCAGCCGTGAAACCAACAGACCGGCAATCGGGCCGCTGAAGCCACTCGCCAGCATGACGGGTAGCATAAACAGCCCCGCCTGATACGGCGTTAAACCGTGAACAAACTGTAATTCCTGGGCCATCAGCAACTCGAACCCTACCAGGGTGATCATCGCCGTCATCGCCATGACCACGCCGCTTAAGATAATGCGATGGGTGAACAACCGCATATCAATCATCGGACGTGAGGCCGCGAGCTGAATACGCACAAATTTCCACAACAGCACTGCTCCGGTTAACAGCGTCAATACAATAACCCCGGTCGCCATATGCCCTTTTAGCGCCGTTTTAGCACTGTAAACCAGCAGTAAAATCGCCACGATCAACATAATCGCATGGCCAAAATTTAACGACTGATCGCGACGTCCGGTCTGGCGTGGCACGTAACGTGCGGTCAATGTCATCACCACCAGAACAATGGGCACATTGATTAAGAACACAGAGCCCCAGTAGAAATGCTCCAGCAACATACCACCGACTAAGGGACCAAATGCCGCACCGCCGGAACCGACGGCAGCCCAGACGCCAAGCGCCATATTGCGATGACGTTGTTCGGCAAAGGTGGCGCGAATACCTGCCAGTGTCGCCGGAACGATCATCGCCGCACCAATGGCCAGCACGGCCCGGGTCGCGATTAGCCAGCCAGCACTGTGAGCAAACGCGGCAGCCAGCGATGCCAGACCAAATAGCCCACCACCCAGCATCAGCAAACGTTTAAAGCCGATGCGATCGCCCAACGCCCCCATCGGTAACACCATACCGGCCATCACCAGAGAATAGATATCAATGATCCACAGCAGCTCGTTACCACTGGCACCCAGCGTCATACTCAGCGTGGGCGCGGCAACGTGCAGCACCGTTGCATCAATCGCAACAGGGATGTAGACCAGCACAATAATCACTAACGTTAACCACTGACGAAACATAAAACTCCCTACAAAACTGAAACTGGACACATGTCCAGCTTTAGCGATCCTACGGAAAATTGAACGCATGTCCAACTTTTTGTTAAACTGCCAATAATGTGAATATAGGGAGGAAGTATGAGCTATATGAATCGGGATGAACGTCGGGAATTGATCCTGCAGGCGGCAATGCGCGTGGCGCTTGAAGAAGGATTTACCGCCATGACCGTGAGACGCATTGCCGCAGAGGCTCAGGTAGCGACCGGGCAACTGCATCATCATTTTACCTCTGCCGGTGAGCTCAAATCCCAGGCTTTTGTCCGCTTGATCCGCACCCTTCTTGATGCCGAACTGGTCAGTGAAAACGCATCTTACCGTGAACGACTTCATGCCATGTTGGGAAGTGAAGACGGTGGGTTCGAGCCGTATATCAAGCTGTGGCGCGAAGCGCAGATCCTGGCCGATAAGGACCCGGAAATCAAAAGCGCTTACCTGCTCACAATGCGTATGTGGCATGAAGAAACCGCTGCAATCATTACCCACGGGCAGAAAGCGGGTGAATTCTCCTCAGCGCCTGATGCCGCCGACGTCGCCTGGCGTTTAATTGCGCTGGTTTGCGGACTGGATGGGATGTATATGCTGGGCTTTGCAGAAATGGCCGATCCGGCTTTCGATCGCCACCTGGATCGCATGATAACGCTAGAGTTATTTATTTGATGTTATACATGAATTAACAATACATCTTTTCAGTTTACAATTAGTAACACTTAAGCAACGTGTTATTCCTCTGACACGCCGCGTTATTGCGCTTTTTTATCTATCCTTTCAGTCAATATTCCTAAAACTTTTCAATAATTTCTAATTAGCACCAGTGCGGAACCCCAGGCGTTTATTTATTGAACGACGTGCGCATGTGAGGAAAATATGTCATCACCAAATGAGAAGAATAATCGTTATCTTTTGACTGACTGGAAACCAGAAAATCCCGCTTTTTGGGAAAATAAAGGCAAACACATTGCGCGAAGAAACCTCTGGATATCAGTGAGTTGCTTACTACTCGCGTTCTGCGTCTGGATGTTATTTAGTGCGGTTGCGGTAAACTTAAATAAAATTGGTTTTAATTTCACCACCGATCAACTCTTTTTATTAACGGCATTACCCTCTCTGTCTGGCGCAATATTACGCGTCCCCTACTCCTTTATGGTACCTATATTTGGCGGCCGCCGTTGGACCGTTTTTAGTACGGTAATTCTGGTTATTCCCTGCGTATGGCTCGGTTTCGCTGTGCAAAATACCGCTACCCCTTTCGGTGTATTTATCATCATTGCGCTGATGTGTGGTTTTGCCGGTGCCAATTTTGCCTCCAGCATGGGCAATATCAGTTTTTTCTTCCCCAAAGCGAAGCAAGGCAGTGCGCTGGGCGTGAACGGCGGTCTCGGTAACCTTGGTGTCAGCGTGATGCAGTTAATCGCGCCGTTAGTCATTTTCCTGCCCCTATTCACCTTTTTAGGGGTACAAGGCGTACCGCAGCCTGATGGTTCTTTATTGTCACTGGCAAACGCCGCATGGATTTGGGTTCCGCTGCTGCTGCTCTCAACGCTGGCTGCGGGCGTGGGAATGAATGACATCGCCAGTTCCAAGGCCTCAATCGCCTCTCAGTTACCGGTCCTTAAACGCTTTCATCTGTGGCTGCTAAGCCTGTTGTACCTTGCCACTTTCGGTTCGTTTATCGGCTTTTCAGCCGGTTTTGCCATGCTAGCGAAAACCCAGTTCCCCGACGTTAATATTCTGCAACTGGCGTTCTTTGGGCCGTTTATCGGCGCACTGGCACGCTCGGCGGGCGGCGTTATCTCTGACAAGTTCGGCGGAGTACGGGTCACATTAATCAACTTCATCTTTATGGCGCTGTTCAGTGCGCTGCTGTTTCTTACCCTCCCCGGCTCAGGAGAAGGAAATTTTGTTGCCTTCTATCTGGTGTTCATGGGCTTGTTCCTGACCGCGGGACTGGGCAGCGGTTCAACCTTCCAGATGATTGCAGTGATCTTTCGCAAAATCACCATCTACCGCGTGAAGCTACAGGGTGGAACGGAAGAACAAGCCCAGCGTGAAGCGGTGACCGATACCGCAGCGGCACTGGGTTTTATCTCCGCCATCGGCGCCGTGGGGGGGTTCTTCATTCCAAAAGCCTTTGGTTCCTCTCTGGCGCTGACCGGTTCGCCGGTCGGGGCAATGAAAATCTTCTTAGTGTTTTACATCGTCTGCGTGCTGGTGACCTGGTTGGTCTATGGCCGTAAATCGCAAAAAAAATAACAACTATTTGGCCTGCAGATCGTAGGCAGCGTCCATTAGGAGCAGGAGAAATGTCATGAGTAAACTGTTGGATCGCTTTCGCTACTTTAAACAAAAGGGCGAGACGTTTGCCGAGGGGCATGGGCAAGTGATGCACACCAACCGGGACTGGGAAGACAGCTATCGTCAACGCTGGCAGTTCGACAAAATTGTGCGGTCTACCCACGGCGTGAACTGTACCGGCTCATGCAGCTGGAAAATCTACGTCAAAAACGGGCTTGTGACCTGGGAAACACAACAAACTGACTACCCGCGAACCCGCCCTGACCTGCCCAACCATGAGCCACGCGGCTGCCCACGCGGTGCCAGCTATTCCTGGTATCTCTACAGCGCTAACCGACTAAAATACCCGCTGGTACGTAAACGTCTGATCGAACTGTGGCGTGACGCCCTGAGCCGCGAATCCGACCCGGTGCTGGCCTGGGAATCTATTATGAACGACCCGCAGAAGTGCCAGAGCTACAAACAGGTGCGCGGGCGCGGCGGTTTTATCCGTTCCAACTGGAAAGAGCTAAACCAACTGATTGCCGCCGCCAACGTCTGGACGGTAAAAACCTATGGCCCGGACCGGGTTGCCGGATTCTCACCCATTCCCGCCATGTCGATGGTTTCCTACGCGGCGGGTACGCGTTACCTCTCGCTGCTAGGTGGAACCTGCCTGAGCTTCTATGACTGGTACTGCGATTTACCGCCGGCATCACCCATGACCTGGGGTGAGCAGACCGACGTTCCGGAGTCAGCCGACTGGTATAACTCCAGCTATATCATTGCCTGGGGCTCAAACGTCCCACAAACCCGTACGCCAGACGCCCACTTCTTTACGGAAGTGCGTTACAAAGGCACCAAGACAATTGCCATTACGCCGGACTACTCGGAGGTCGCCAAGTTATGCGACCAGTGGCTGGCACCGAAACAAGGGACCGACAGCGCACTGGCCATGGCCATGGGGCACGTGATCCTCAAAGAATTCCACCTCGACAAACCCAGCGATTACTTCCTCAATTACTGCCGCCGCTACACCGATATGCCCATGCTGGTCCTGCTGGATGGCCGCGAAGATGGTAGTTTTGTCCCTGGTCGAATGATGCGTGCTTCAGACCTGGTTGATGGTCTGGGTGAAACCAACAACCCGGAATGGAAAACCGTGGCGTTTAACAGCAACGGTGAACTGGTCGTGCCGAACGGTTCGATTGGCTTTCGTTGGGGTGAAAAAGGGAAATGGAACCTGGAGCCGCTGGCGGCTGGCGCGGAAACGGAACTGTCGTTGTCATTACTCGGACAGCACGATGACGTAGCCGGTGTCGCCTTCCCTTACTTTGGTGGCAATGAAAACCCGCATTTTCGCAGCGTGAAGCAGGAACCGGTGCTGATTCGACAATTGCCGGTAAAACGTCTCACCCTCGCGGATGGCAGCGTTTGCCCGGTGGTCAGCGTCTATGACCTGGTACTGGCAAATTATGGTCTGGACCGCGGTCTGGATGATATCCATAGCGCGAAAGATTACACCGAAGTTAAAGCCTACACACCGGCCTGGGGCGAACAAATTACGGGTGTTCCGAGCCGTCATATCGAACAAATCGCCCGTGAGTTTGCCGATACCGCACACAAAACCCACGGTCGCTCGATGATCATCCTCGGTGCGGGTGTGAACCACTGGTACCACATGGACATGAACTATCGAGGGATGATCAACATCCTGGTGTTCTGTGGCTGTGTCGGACAAAGCGGCGGCGGCTGGGCACACTATGTGGGTCAGGAGAAACTGCGCCCGCAAACCGGCTGGTTGCCATTGGCCTTTGCGCTGGACTGGAACCGTCCACCGCGCCAGATGAACAGTACATCGTTTTTCTACAACCACTCCAGCCAGTGGCGTTATGAGAAAGTCACCGCGCAGGAGCTGCTCTCTCCGTTGGCCGATGCCTCGAAGTTCACCGGACATCTGATCGACTTCAACGTCCGCGCCGAGCGGATGGGCTGGCTACCGTCTGCTCCACAACTCAACCTTAACCCACTCACGGTAAAAGCAAAGGCACAACAAGCCGGATTATCCCCTGCTGAATATACCGCGCAGGCACTGAAATCCGGTGATATCCGCTTTGCCTGCGAACAACCTGACAGCGGCAAAAACCATCCACGTAACCTGTTCGTCTGGCGTTCTAACCTGTTGGGCTCTTCCGGTAAAGGGCATGAATACATGCTCAAATATCTGCTGGGTACTGAAAGCGGGATTCAGGGTGAAGCGCTTGGCGAAACCGATGGCATTAAACCGGAGGAAGTGGAATGGCAGTCGGCGGCGATTGAAGGCAAGCTCGACCTGTTGGTGACGCTCGATTTCCGCATGTCCAGTACGTGTCTGTTCTCCGATATCGTGTTACCTACCGCCACCTGGTATGAAAAAGACGATATGAATACCTCGGATATGCATCCGTTTATTCACCCGCTGTCGGCTGCAGTCGATCCTGCCTGGGAGTCAAAAAGCGACTGGGAAATTTATAAAGGCATCGCCAAGGTGTTTTCTGAGGTGTGTGTCGGCCATCTGGGACAAGAAACCGATGTGGTACTGCAACCGCTGCAGCACGACTCCCCAGCTGAACTGGCGCAGCCGTTTGATATCCAGGACTGGCGTAAAGGCGAATGCGACCTTATTCCGGGTAAGACCGCGCCCAATATCGCCGTTGTGGAGCGTGATTATCCCGCCACTTACGAACGCTTCACCTCGCTCGGGCCGTTGATGGACAAGCTCGGCAACGGTGGGAAAGGTATTGCGTGGAATACCCAGGCAGAGGTCGATTTCCTCGGCAAGTTGAATTACACCAAGCGCGAAGGTCCGGCGAAAGGCCGCCCGCTGATCGACACCGCGCTGGATGCCTCGGAAGTGATCCTCGCACTGGCGCCGGAAACCAACGGTCAGGTGGCGGTGAAGGCGTGGGAAGCGCTGGGGGCAATGACCGGTCGGGACCATACGCATCTGGCGTTGAACAAAGAAGACGAAAAGATTCGTTTTCGCGACATTCAGGCGCAGCCGCGCAAAATAATCTCCAGCCCGACCTGGTCGGGTCTTGAAAGCGAGCACGTCTCCTATAACGCCGGTTATACCAACGTGCATGAGCTGATCCCATGGCGCACCCTGTCGGGTCGTCAGCAACTGTATCAGGATCACGCGTGGATGCGCGCCTTCGGGGAAAGTCTGGTGGCGTATCGTCCACCCATTGATACCCGTAGCGTCAGCGAAATGCGTGAGATACCGCCAAACGGCTTCCCAGAGAAAGCACTCAACTTCCTGACGCCGCACCAGAAATGGGGCATCCACTCTACCTACAGTGAAAACCTGCTGATGCTAACGCTGTCACGTGGCGGGCCGATTGTCTGGATCAGTGAAACTGATGCTAAGGAGTTAGGTATTGAAGACAACGACTGGATCGAAGCTTTCAATGCAAACGGAGCACTAACCGCACGCGCGGTGGTCAGCCAGCGTGTACCGCCAGGCATGACCATGATGTACCACGCACAGGAACGAATCATGAATATACCCGGCTCCGAAGTCACCGGAATGCGCGGCGGTATTCATAACTCCGTCACCCGTGTGTGTCCTAAACCGACCCACATGATTGGCGGCTATGCGCAGTTGGCGTACAGCTTCAACTATTACGGAACAGTCGGCTCTAACCGCGATGAGTTCATCATGATTAGGAAAATGAAAAATATTAACTGGCTGGATGATGAAGGTCGCGATCAGGTACAGGAGGCGAAAAAATGAAAATACGCTCACAGGTAGGCATGGTTCTGAATCTGGATAAGTGCATCGGCTGCCACACCTGCTCCGTCACCTGTAAAAACGTCTGGACCGGGCGTGAAGGGATGGAATATGCGTGGTTTAACAACGTCGAGACAAAACCCGGCATTGGTTACCCGAAAAACTGGGAGGACCAGGAAGAGTGGCAAGGCGGCTGGGTGCGCGATGTTAACGGTAAGATCAGACCGCGCCTGGGCGGCAAGATGGGGGTCATCACCAAAATTTTCGCCAACCCTGTCATTCCGCAAATCGATGATTATTACGAGCCGTTTACCTACGATTACCAGCACTTGCACAGTGCGCCGGAAGGCAAAAATCAGCCCACTGCCCGCCCGCGCTCGCTGATTGATGGTAAACGGATGGACAAAATTATCTGGGGCCCAAACTGGGAAGAATTACTTGGCGGTGAATTCTCAAAACGTGCCCGTGACCGTAACTTCGAGAAGATGCAAAAGGAGATGTACGGTCAGTTTGAAAACACCTTCATGATGTATTTGCCACGCCTGTGCGAACACTGCCTGAACCCAAGCTGTGTCGCCACCTGCCCGAGTGGTGCTATCTATAAGCGTGAAGAAGATGGCATCGTGCTGATCGACCAGGATAAGTGCCGTGGCTGGCGTTTGTGCATCAGCGGTTGTCCGTATAAGAAAATCTACTTTAACTGGAAGAGCGGCAAGTCAGAAAAATGCATCTTCTGCTATCCACGTATTGAATCCGGCCAACCTACCGTGTGTTCCGAAACCTGCGTCGGACGTATTCGCTATCTTGGCGTGCTGCTGTACGATGCCGATCGCATCGAGGAAGCGGCCAGCACCGAACATGAAACCGATCTTTATGAGCGTCAGTGCGATGTGTTCCTTAACCCGCACGATCCGGCCGTCATTGAAGAAGCGCTGAAACAGGGTATTCCGCACAACGTGATTGAAGCGGCCCAGCGTTCACCGGTTTACAAAATGGCGATGGACTGGAAGTTGGCACTGCCGCTGCACCCGGAGTATCGCACCCTGCCGATGGTCTGGTATGTACCGCCGTTGTCACCGATTCAGTCTTACGCTGATGCCGGTGGTCTGCCGCACAATGGCAACATTCTGCCCGCGGTTGAGTCACTGCGAATCCCGGTCCAGTACCTCGCCAACATGCTCAGTGCAGGTGATACCGGTCCGGTACTGCGCGCCCTGAAACGCATGATGGCGATGCGTCACTACATGCGCTCGCAAACCGTGGAAGGCGTAACCGATACCCGTGCAATTGAGGAAGTGGGCTTAACCGTTGAACAGGTTGAGGAGATGTACCGCTATTTGGCCATTGCCAACTACGAAGACCGCTTTGTGATCCCAACCAGCCATCGTGAAATGGCACGTGACGCTTTCCCGGAGAAAAACGGTTGCGGCTTCACCTTCGGCGACGGCTGTCACGGCTCGGATACCAAGTTCAATCTGTTTAACAGTAGCCGCATTGACGCTATCGATATCACCGAAGTACGCGATAAAGCGGAGGGTCAATAATGCAAATCCTCAAGGTTATCGGTCTGCTGATGGAATACCCGGACGCGTTGCTCTGGGAGTGCAAAGATGACGCCTTCGCGCTGGTCGCCAGCGATGCGCCCATGCTAAGCGGGTTTACCCACGAACTGCTCAATGCTCCGTTACTGGATAAACAAGCCGAATGGTGTGAAGTATTTGACCGTGGACGCGCCACCTCACTGCTGCTGTTCGAGCATGTGCATGCCGAATCCCGCGACCGCGGTCAGGCGATGGTCGACCTGCTGGCCCAGTACGAAAAAGTTGGGCTTCAACTCAACTGTCGCGAACTGCCGGATCACCTGCCGCTGTATCTGGAATATTTAAGCGTGCTGCCTGAAACAGAAGCCAAAGAGGGATTGCAGAACGTTGCACCGATACTGGCGCTGCTCGGCGGTCGATTAAAACAGCGCGATACCCCTTGGTATCAACTGTTTGACGCCCTGCTGTTGCTTGCCGGAAGCCCTCTATCAAGTGACAGTGTCACGAAGCAGGTTGGGGCTGAAACCCGCGATGATACCCGTCAGGCACTGGATGCCGTCTGGGAAGAGGAACAGGTGAAATTTATTGAGGATAATGCGACTGCCTGTGGCAGTTCACCGTTACAAAACTATCAACGACGCTTTAGCCAGGACGTGGCACCACAGTATGTCGACGTCAGCGCGGGAGGCCCGAAATGATACAGTATCTGAACGTCTTTTTTTACGACATCTACCCGTATCTGTGCGGCACGGTGTTTATCCTCGGGAGTTGGTTACGCTACGACTACGGACAGTACACATGGCGTGCCTCCTCCAGCCAGATGCTGGATAAACGCGGTATGGTGCTATGGTCAAACTTGTTCCATATCGGCATTTTGGGGATCTTCTTTGGACACCTGTTTGGCATGTTAACCCCACACTGGATGTATGCCTGGTTCCTGCCAGTTGCCGTGAAACAACAGATGGCGATGATTGCCGGCGGTCTGTGTGGCGTATTGACGCTGGTAGGCGGTGCGGGTCTGCTGGTGCGCCGTCTGACAAACTCGCGTATTCGCGCAACGTCCTCCACTGCAGATATCCTGATCCTGTGTATCCTGTTGATTCAGTGTATCCTCGGCCTGACCACTATCCCGTTTTCGGCACAACATCCGGACGGCAGTGAAATGCTGAAACTGGTGGGCTGGGCGCAGTCGGTCGTCACCTTCCAGGGCGGTGCGTCTGCGCATCTGGATGGCGTGGCGTTAATCTTCCGGGTACACCTGGTGCTGGGGATGACGATTTTCCTGCTGTTCCCGTTCACTCGTCTGGTTCACGTCTGGAGCGCACCGGTTGAGTATTTCACCCGCCGCTATCAAATTGTGCGTTCGCGCCGCTAATTGTCTCTGATGCCTTATCCGGCCTACAGGTAGATCCGTAGGCTGGATAAGACGCAAGGCGTCGCCATCTGGCATTTAGCACGTTATGATGCTTCTCCATTCCAGGAGAACGCCAATGAAACCACAGGTTTACCACGTTGATGCCTTTACCTCAGAACCCTTTCGCGGCAATTCAGCGGGGGTTGTACTGCATGCTGATGGCCTGAGTGACGCCCAGATGCAGTTGATTGCGCGTGAGCTGCGCCATTCGGAAACGGCTTTTCTACTGACCAGTGACGACAGCGATGTTCGTATTCGCTACTTCACGCCAACGGTCGAAGTGCCCATCTGTGGGCATGCTACCGTCGCCGCGCATTATGTTCGCGCCAACGTGCTGGGGCTGGGTGATACGACCGTCTGGCAAACGTCACTTGCCGGTCGGCACCGGGTCGACGTACATACGCACGGCGCTGACTACCGCATCAGCCTGGAGCAAGGGAAACCTGTTTTTGAGGCGCCGCTGGATGGGGCAATTCGCCGCGCGATTATTAACGCGCTGCACCTCACTGAAGACGATATGCTGCCTGGGTTGCCGATTCAGGTGGCATCTACCGGGCATTCAAAAGTGATGATCCCACTGAAGCCCGAGGTGAATATTGACGCCCTTTCCCCTGACCTGCCCGCGCTGACGGCAATTAGCAAAGAGATTGGCTGTAACGGCTTCTTCCCGTTTCAACTCCGTCCGGGCGAAAACGCAACCGATGGCCGCATGTTTTCACCGGCTATCGGAATTGTGGAAGATCCGGTCACCGGCAACGCGAATGGTCCAATGGGGGCCTGGCTGGTACACCATAACCTGATGGCTCATGATGGCAAAACGTTGCATGTTCAGGGGCACCAGGGACGTGCGTTGGGACGCGACGGCATTGTTGATGTGACGGTAACAATCCGTGATAACCAGCCAGAAAAAGTGACGATTTCCGGCTCTGCAGTGATCCTGTTTCACGCCGAATGGGCGATCGATTTTTAAATCTTCAGGTAGGCCGGATAAGGCGATTACGCCGCATCCGGCATTAATTCTGATGCCCCTATTTTCCCGCCTCCGGATGCGTATCAAACGCCGCCATTACTGTCGCCAGTTCCTCCTCGCTAAAGCCGTGTTTTACATCGTCAACGCCCAGGCCGAAGCGTTCCTGCAACAGCGTATACAAGCTGGCAACGTTAGGCAGATTAATCTGCTCTACCGCGTGACCATCCTGATAATGAGTAAAGTGGAAATTGGTCAACGTCAGCTTGCCGCCATCGGGTAAATGGCGACACATCAGCAAATGGTGGCGGAAATGCGACTGCGGCCAGTGTGCAGACCAGAAATTACCCATCAGATAATCGCTGTGATGTTGCACCACCAGATCGAATCGGTACATTGACTGCCAGTGATCATGATGGCGGAACTGCAATATCCAGTCTTCCCCCTCCTGAATCAGGCGATATTCGCCGTGTGGCGTCTTCTGCTCAATGTTAGCCTGCAGACGAATCGGCGCTGTCAGCGTTTGTCCGCCAAATCCAACATCAGCGATCCACTGTTCACCCTGTAATTCAACCAGTAACAGGCGATGTGTACGCGGCGGTAGGCTTGACGGATTCGCCAATACCACGCGTCCCAGCAAACTGCGTACGGTAAAGCCGATGTCGCGCAGCGCCCGTTCAAATACACCATTTTGTTCAAAGCAATAGCCACCGCGGCGAGCAGTGACCAACTTCTCTTCAAGGGACACATCGTCAAGCTGCATTTCACGCGGCAGCAGCACATCAAGATTTTCAAAGGGTATGGCACCGTTATGCAGTAAGTGCAGCGCTCTCAACGTTTCAATGTCGACGTTGGGCACATCTGACCAGCCAATACGGGCAAAATAAGCGTTTAAAAAAGGCGTCATACGGGATTCCTGTTTGTTGAATGTTGTACTTATAACGCATTTTTAATTTTACGCTGTCGCTTTTGTGCGCTGTTCCCCCCGGCGAGGCGACAAAATCGCTAATCCCGTTACTATCTATGTTTATTGTGATGTCATTTTTATTCTGCCGAGGAGTCGCTATGAGTCATTTTCGTCCGGTTGAATTACAACACGCCAGCCGACTGCTTAATCACGGCCCCACCATTTTGATAACCAGTCGTGACGCGAATACAGAACGGCGTAATGTGATGGCGGCCGCGTGGTCAATGCCCGTGGAATTTGATCCGCCGCGGGTAGCCATTGTTGTCGACAAGACTGCCTGGTCGCGCGAACTGATCGAACGTAGCGGTCAATTTGGTATTGTTATTCCAGGTGTTGCCGCGACGAACTGGACCTATGCCGTAGGGAGTGTTTCCGGTCGAATAGAAGATAAGTTCAACTGCTACGGCATTCCGGTAGTCAAAGGCCCGGTATTGGGGCTGCCGCTAGTAGAAGCCAAGTGTCTCGCCTGGATGGAATGCCGCCTGCTTCCTGCCACAGCGGCTCAGGACAAATATGACACCTTGTTTGGCGAAGTGGTCTCGGCTGCCGCTGATGAGCGAGTCTTCGTGGAAGGTCGTTGGCAGTTTGATGATGGCAAACTTAATACCCTGCATCACCTTGGTGCCGGAACATTTGTCACCAGCGGGAAACAGGTTACTGCCGGTAAATAATCACCGACAAATGGATGGCAGATCCGCCTGTCATCCCCATCAGTCTTCTCAAAACTTCCGAAAAACCAGTCAGATAAATCGTTTCCCTTACCTTGCCGAATCATTCATGTGAATTATAGTTAATCGTGCACTAAGTCAAATATTGGTTCAAAACGCAATCCGTTAAAGCAGCATCCCCCCAGAACTGGACTTATGAAGTGTCAGAGAGGTTTTACGATGCAACTTAATAGAATCGCACAAAGCTTTATACTTGCTGGGTTATTAACGTCTTTTGCTGTTCCCGTCATGTCTGCTGAAGCCCCAAAAGAGGCGACGGCAGCCACGCAACAAGCCAATAATGCACTCTACAATCAACTCCCCTTTTCTGATAACACCGACTTTACCGACGCGCACAAAGGCTTTATCGCCCCGATTCCTCAGGACGTGATCAAAGGTGAACAAGGCAACGTTATCTGGAATCCGCAACAGTACGCGTTTATTAAGGAAGGCGATAAGGCACCGGATACGGTAAACCCGAGCTTGTGGCGCCAGTCTCAGTTGATCAATATCAGCGGGTTGTTTGAAGTCACGGAGGGTGTCTATCAGATCCGTAACCTCGATTTGTCGAATATGACCATCATCGAAGGTAAAGAAGGTATCACCGTTGTTGACCCATTAGTGTCGGCAGAAACGGCCAAAGTCGGCATGGATCTCTACTTTAAAAACCGTGGCAAAAAACCGGTTGTCGCGGTGATTTATACCCACAGCCACGTCGACCATTACGGTGGTGTGCGCGGTGTTGTTGATGAAGCAGATGTTAAAGCAGGCAAAGTGAAGGTCTATGCGCCTGCCGGTTTTATGGAAGCAGCGGTTGCTGAAAACATCATGGCCGGTAACGTCATGAGCCGCCGCGCCAGCTACATGTACGGCAACCTGCTAAAACCGGATGCTAAAGGCCAGGTCGGCGCGGGACTGGGAACCACCACTTCCGCAGGGACGGTTACACTGATTGCGCCAACGAATATCATCGAGAAAGATGGGCAAAAAGAGGTTATTGATGGCCTGACCTATGACTTCATGTTGGCTCCAGGCTCCGAAGCGCCTTCAGAAATGTTGTGGTACATCGAAGAGAAAAAACTCATCGAATCGGCTGAAGATGTCACCCATACCCTGCACAACACCTACTCTCTGCGCGGTGCAAAAATTCGCGAACCGTTGCCGTGGTCCAAATACATCAACGAAGCAATTGTTCGCTGGGGTGATAAAGCGGAAATTCTGATGGCACAGCACCATTGGCCAACCTGGGGCAATGACAAGGTGGTGAGCCTACTGAAAAGCCAACGCGATCTATACCGTTATATTAACGACCAGACGCTGCGCATGGCCAACGAAGGTCTGACCCGTGATGAAATCGCGGCGAACTTTACGTTGCCGGATTCACTGGCACACACCTGGGCGAACCGCGGGTACTATGGCTCCGTTAGCCATGATGTGAAAGCCACCTACGTGCTGTACCTCGGCTGGTTTGACGGCAACCCAGCCACACTTGATGAACTGCCGCCGGAAGAAGCGGCGAAGAAATTCGTCGACTATATGGGCGGTGCGGATGCCATTCTGCAAAAAGCAAAAGCTGACTACGATCAGGGCAACTATCGCTGGGTTGCACAGGTGGTGAGCAAAGTCGTATTTGCCGATCCGAACAACCAGGCCGCGCGAAACCTGGAAGCCGATGCGCTGGAACAATTAGGCTATCAGGCAGAGTCTGGTCCGTGGCGTAACTTCTACCTGACGGGCGCACAAGAACTGCGCAATGGCGTGGTGAAAGGCCCGACGCCGAATACGGCCAGTCCGGATACTGTCCGCGCCATGACGCCAGAAATGTTCTTCGACTACCTGGCGGTACATATTAACGGGCAGAAAGCGGGCGATGCGAAATCAGTATTCAATATCGACCTTGGTAGCGATGGTGGTAAATACAAACTGGAGCTGGAAAACGGTGTTCTGAACCATACCGCTAATTCCGAAGCGAAAGATGCGGATGCCACTATCGCGCTCAATCGCGATACGCTGAACAAAATCATCCTCAAGGAAGTGACGCTGAAGCAGGCGCAAGACAGCGGTGACGTGAAAATTACCGGAGACGGCGCCAAGCTCGACGCCATGCTCGGTTACATGGACAAATTTGAATTCTGGTTCAATATTGTCACGCCATAATGGCATCAAAAACGGGCGAATGACTCGCCCGTTTTTTCTCACATACTGTAACCGGGTTTTTTAATCAACGTGTCCATCTGCGGCACGATTTCCGCATCCCATACGGCTTGCCACGCCTCAGGCTCAATCTCATTCAATGCCACGCTGACTGAGCTGTCTTTGCTTTGCAAATGACGAATAATGACATCTGTAATATCCGCCGCCAGTGCGGTTTTTTGTTCGTTGGTAAGGGCGCGAGGAAAACATTTAATATCGATATGCGGCATTGCAGGTTCCTTAGTGTTTTGGGCAAAACAGCGATAACGTAATATGCGCCAGTTAGCAAAATTCCTCCAGACGTCTTTCGTCTACATTGATGCTCAGATGCACAACGTTACCGGCCTGGCAAACGTTGAAAGCCGATTTCGACGATCGGCTTTTTCAAAACTACCCGCGTTAATTCTTACAAACAAATCGCTCACCAAACGCAATATCTTGCCGCAGTTCGCTTTGCATTGCCTCGAGTGCATCCTGCTCAATGCGGCTCAGGTCAGTTAGCGCAATAACGCGAGATACACCGTTGACGCCCAATTCTACTGGCTGGGCAAAAAAACGGGCGTATTGGCTGCCGCTTTCTACATATGCGCATTCTACAATGCTTTGTTCCCCACTCAGTGCACGGAGTAACGACAAACAAAAACGTGCGGCTGCCTGCCCCATTGATAATGTGGCCGACCCGGCTCCCGCTTTAGCCTCGACGACCCGAGTCCCGGCATGTTGTACCTGGTCTGTCAGCGCACGGATCTCGTCATCGGAAAGTTTTATCTCCGTAAGCTGCGAGAACAACGGCAGGATCGTGACGCCTGAATGTCCACCGATGACCGGAACCTCAACGTCCCGCACGCTGCAGCCTTTCATTTGTGCAACAAACGTATTTGCACGAATGACATCCAACGTGGTGATACCAAAGAGCTTGTTTTTATCGTAGACGCCAGCCTTTTGCAGGACATTAGCGGCAATCGCCACCGTGGTATTAACAGGGTTAGTAATAATACCAATACAGGCATCCGGGCATGTTTTTGCGACATCACCAATAAGCTGATGAATAATATTGGCATTAATACTAAAGAGGTCAGAACGATCCATTCCCGGTTTACGGGCAATACCGGCACAGATAATAACAATATTTGCACCTTCCAACGCATGTTGAATCTGCGCGCTACAATATCCGTGAATATGTACATCGGTTGGAATGTGACTTAAATCAACAGCAATCCCTGGTGTTGCTGTTGATATATCGTAGAGTGCGAGTTCAGACCCCTCTGGCATGTTTAATTTAAGGAGTAACGACAAAGCTTGCCCTATTCCTCCGGCAGCGCCAAGAAGCGTAACTTTCATATAATATCCTTTACAAGGTTATCGACAGATATAATCAACCACGCGATATTTCAGATAAACATCACGGTAAAATAATCGCTAATAACAAGTCAATAATTATTCCTAAAAATCAAAATACACCAAGCATTGGCCAATAATACAATGCGCATAATGCATAAATCAGACAAGCAATCGCACACAGTACAATACCGACGCGCGGATAATCATTGATAGCAACCTTCCCGGTACCAAAGACCAACACGCCCGGAATGGTGTTATAAAACATCAATAATGGATAAGCGCCAATAATCATCCCACCCGGTAACGCCAGCATTGCCGGTGGCAGACCTGCCGCATGGGCAATACCAATCAGTACAGGCAACATTGCTGCCGCCATCGCGGTCGTGCCCACAAAGAAAATATGCATGTATTGCACGACGATAAGCACGACAATCAGCAAGGCGATGGTACTCAGCGTGGATAAACCCAGATGGTTAAAGATCAACATCGATATCCATTCTGCCGCACCGGTTTTCATCAAAATAGCCCCCATACTGACACCACCGCCGCAAATGAACAGCACTTGCCACGACACGCCTTTATTGGCTTCCGACCAATTAATCACGCCAATTTTAGGGAAGAAGAGCAGACAAGCCCCCAGCATACAGGCCGTGGTAGAATCGACACCTATCCAATCACCGGTGACCCACAGGAAGACCACGCCGAGGAAAATCCACAACGTTTTCCACTCAGCCGCAGACATTTTTCCCATCCCGTCCAGACTGTCTTTAATCAACTGCTCTCCACCGGGGATATGCGATTGCTCAGGCGGATAAGCAAACTGCAGGTAGATCCAGGTAATAAACGTCATCAGTAATGCTGGCGGGAATCCGACTATCAAAAAATCCAGATAGGAGATCATTGGCCCACCGGCATTATGAATAAATTCAACGGTAATGGGGTTTGGTAAATTGGCTGTCAAAATACCGCCGCTGATCGTGGAATTAGTAAACGACATGGTAAGCAACAAATTAACTGCAAATTTTGTTCGCCCTTCTTCTTTAAATAACGCAATCAAATTCAGACAAATGGGTAGCAGTATCGCGACTCTTGGAGTGGACGACGGAATAAAGAATGCCAGCACAATATTCGCAATGGTCACCCCCAGTGTTAAATTACGCACGCTACTGCCGGTAACTTTAAGTATTAAAAAAGTAATCCGTTCCGCTAAGCGTGTTTTGGTTAGCGCCACAGCCATAATAAATGCGCCAACCAGAAGATAAGAGGAAGATGAAGAAAATCCCGACAGTGCCATTTTTAAGCTGCATACTTTTAATAATACGGCAGCAGGAACAATCAGTAAGCTTGAAACAACAATGGGGATGGGTTCGGATAAGAACAGGATAAAAACACCCGCAAACAATACCAGCGCATGCTTCCCCTCCATGGAAAGTCCTGCCATGGGAAATGTATAGGTAATCGCCATCGCCAGGATCGCTAACGGAATTCCCCACCGTTTCTTAAACGACAACGCTTTTATTTTTTCTGCCATTATTATTAGCCTATTTGAGCAAGCCAGCCACAAACGTGGCTGGCATCTGTAGAGTTAACCCGGATAAACAGCGTCAATCGTTTCGCAGCCTTTCGCCGCGAGCGCTTTATCCACCCAACTGCGATCGGCTTTTCCGGTCTGCGCCGCAACCAGTTTTGCATGGTCGTTGGCAGAAAATTTGCGAGCTTCTTCCAGCAATTTTGCCGCATCATGTTTAGGGATCACAATGACGCCATCACTGTCACCGACGATAATATCGCCCGGCGTAACGTGAATATTGCCGCAGGCTACAGGAACATTGACTTCGCCTGGACCTTCTTTGAATGGGCCGCCAGGGGTGTGACCTGTCGCATAAACTGGAACCCCCATTGCATAGATGGTATCAAGATCACGCATTGGTCCGTCCAGCACGATGCCCGCAATGCCTTGAGATTTGGCGTAGGCGACCATGATCTCGCCCATCAGCGACTGGCTGCTGTCCCCTTCGTTGGAAACGATCAGAATGTCGCCAGGTTTAATCATGTTCAGCGCTTTATGCATCATCAGATTGTCGCCAGGACGCGCTTTTACCGTCAGCGCAACACCAACCATATTTTGTTCCGCAGGTGCCGTCATGCGACGAATGCGGCAATTCATCGCACTCAGGCGCCCCATACAGTCGGCAATATTTGCTGCTGGTATGGTTTTGAAACCTTCGATAACATCAGCTGTAGGCAGTTCACGTTGAGTAAAGACTCTGAATCCAATAGACATTTTATTCTCCAGTACGTCGTAAATATTATTTAATCAGGTGGTTAACACACAGACTCGGGGATAACGGTTTTCCGTTAAGGAAATTAATCACGTTGTCAGCGGCATGCGCAGCCATCGCGTCTAACGCATCAGGCGTGGACCCGCCAACATGCGGGGTCATAACAACGGTGGGTTGTGAGGCAATAGCATCGCTGAGGGGCAGTGGTTCATTAACGAAAGTGTCCAGACCTGCACCTGCAATTTTTCCACTCTGCAAAGCCGCTACCAGCGCATTTTCATCAATCAGCGGCCCTCTGGCGGTATTAACCAGAATTGCACCATCAGGCAGTAGTGAAAGCGCCTCTTCGTTAATCAGATTTCGGGTAGCGGGAACCAGCGGACAATGTAGGCTGAGCACCTGGCTTTGGCGAAGCAACGCCGGTAAATCGTTGACAAGTGTGACCTGTTCGATTGGGCTGGCCTTGAGCATGGGATCGTAAGCGACGACCTTCATGCCCAGCGCTATACAGAATTGCGCCAGCGTTTGTCCTATTTGGCCAAAACCCACCAATCCCAAAGTGCGTCCACTTAATTGTTGGCCGTTTCCGGCGCGGCTCCAGTTCCCTGTGCGTAAATCTCGGTCATAGGATGCAATGCGCCTGGCGGCCGCCAGCATGAGCCCTAATGCCAGTTCGGCAACCGATTGTGAGTTTGTTCCCGGCGTCACGAGGACGGGAATATTTCGTTCCGTCGCCGCATCGACATCAATGTTGCTTACGCCTACGCCATGTTTGGTGATGACTTTCAGCGTTGGACAAGCACGGATAGCTTCGCCCGTTAGCGCCATCGTGCGTGAAATAACAGCATCAACAGGCTCAGTGGATAAAATCGACAGGATCGCCTGCGGATCCGTTGAATCATTTACATATATTATTTTACAGTCAGCATCTATTAGTTTTTTAACACCCTTCGGCGCCAGTTTTGGTGCCGTCATTAATACGGTAAAACGCATCCTCTTCTCCTTGCCATAGTCGGGATGGGAGATTTTTACCCCAGGACAAGGCGACGCAACAGGCAATAATATTGATAGCGGCAATAACTTTTCGTTAAATAGCGTAAAAACAAAATTCGCTTATAAACATCATAAAATACAGTTGGTTGTATTAATTCACCAGGATGTTATTGCGTAATAATGCGGAACTGACAGGCGGCATGGTTCACACATTTCGCCGTATTTTCTTACTTTTTATGCAAGAGAAAACGTCATCTTTTTGCTGTCAGGTCAAAAAATAATGGCGCGTCATTCTCTACCATGCTGTGACGCTAATACCGGGCGGATGGGAAAAGGTGCTGTAGAGTCATGAATCTCAATATTCGCGATTTGACGTTTTTTTATGTTATTGCAGAAGTGGGTAGCCTCGCTCAAGCCTCAGAACGCCTTGGGCGCTCGCAACCTGCGCTGTCAAAATGCATCCAGCGTCTGGAAGAGGAAGTGGGTACACAATTATTGACCCGCAGCGGGCACGGTATAACGCTTACCGCCGCGGGTGAGTTACTGTGCGAACGGGCCAGAAAGCTCTGCTTTTTTATGGAGCAAACGGAACAGGACCTCGAAAACTATGTTCGCGGGGTGTCAGGCAAAATACGTATAGGCTGTGTACCGACTGTCGCTGAATATCTCATTCCTAAGCTTTGTCAGGCTTTTCTGACAGAAAACCCCCTCGCTATGCTCGAAATTGTTCCCGGAGTAAATAATTATCTCTGGGATAATCTGCAGAATTATCAGTTAGATATCATTATTGTTACTAAAACGATTAGCTATGAGAACGCCATTATTTACCCGATAATGGAGGATGCTGTGGTTTTAGTCGGCAGCTGCGAGCATCCTATTTTTACAAAAGAGTTGAAGTCAATTACGCCTCAAGACCTTGTCGAATACAAATGGTTGTTATCGGGGAAAAATACGGCCTCCCGACGCTGGATCGATCAGTTTTTTATTAGCCGGGGGCTTCCGCCACCGCGAGCCCAGATAGAAACATCATCGTTCCATCTCATGCCAAAAATCCTTGCGGCAAATAAAGAATTACTGGGCTTCATACCCCGGCGTAATTTGACCAAGGGCGGCGTGGTATATAAACAATTGAAGGAAATCCCGCTGGAAGGAACAGCAAATTCCCGTCATTTTATTCTTGGTCGACTCAAGGATCGCAGCCCCTCTCCCATCACAGAACGACTTATCAGGATGATCCGCGAACAGGGGCAAGACATGTTTTAAGCGTTCATCGCGTCAAATAATTCTGTTATTTTTCAGTACAGTACGCAGCCGCGGGATTTGACAAACCGCGTCCGCGATGGCGCTGATATTGGGCGTATTATCCTGAAACCAGTCATGTCCTGGCCCCCAGGTGCGCATAACAGCAATATAAACATCCAGCAACGTGAGCTGATCGCCAAACGCGTACGGTTCGGCGCTTAGCTGGTCATTCAGCCACATATAAAGCGATTTACGGTACTCAATGCAGCCCTTTTTCAATTGCGCCGGGGCGTCCGGTGCCCAGCGTTGTGGATAATCGGCATAGGTAAACGTGGGATAGACATTTGCCACCAGCCAAATCAACAGGCGCTGAAATTGTTGACGTTCCACATGTCCGACAGGCGGCGCCAGTTCGGGCCTGCTGTCCAGAATCATCAGCGCAACAGCCGCCGTTTCCGTCATCACATTGCCATTTTCCAGTATCAGTGTGGGCACCTGACACAGCGGATTCATAGTTTTTAGCAACGCCCGCGACGGCCCGTCGCTGTCAAAGCCGTCCACATTAATAAAGCTGTAAGGGATCTCCGCCAGTGTAAGCATCACTTCACTGATGGCCGATCCCCAGCCCGGTACCCCATAGACCTTAATCATGCTGCAACCCCTCAATGTTAAAACCCTAAGTGTAGAGCAGCATTCGACAATCTATGCAGCCGGAATTATTACTCTCATAATAACAATGCCGGAGACTACAACCGTCATAACGGATACGGGAGAGAATAAGAGATGCGTTCGAGTATGTTTGAATATATGAGCATTTTTGTGCAGGTTGTCGAACAAGGTGGTTTTGCCAAAGCCGCTGATGTGTTGCACCTGCACCGCCCCGCGGTGACGAAAGCAATTCAGCATCTTGAGGACGATCTGGGGACGAAACTCCTAAACCGAAC
Source organism: Citrobacter sp. Awk 2 (assembly GCF_028069815.1). Classification (NCBI taxonomy): domain Bacteria; kingdom Pseudomonadati; phylum Pseudomonadota; class Gammaproteobacteria; order Enterobacterales; family Enterobacteriaceae; genus Citrobacter; species Citrobacter sp. Awk 2. The sequence continues at coordinate 8,592 of NZ_JANEWL010000052.1, read as the reverse complement.
GACGCGGAAGGTTACCCTGACCGAAGAAGGTGACGCATTTTACCGGCGGACCAAGGCACTGCTGGGTGACGTGGATGACATCATGGCCTCTTTCTCACCAACACGGCCTCCGCGTGGAAAGCTCAGGATCAACGCGCCACTGTCGTTGGCTCACTCGATTATCGTTCCCGCGCTAAGCGACTTTCAGTCACGCTATCCGGACGTTGAGATTGTTCTCACATCCACTGACCGCAAAATTGATCTGCTTGCGGAGGGGATCGACTGCATGATCCGCATTGGAGAATTGCAGGACTCCTCGCTAATATCCCGACGACTTGGCGAGGTAAAAATGGTGACCTGTGCGTCCGCAGATTATCTGGCTACACGGGGCATCCCACAGACACCGGATGATTTAGCTCAGCATCAGGCACTCAACTTCTTTAGCGAACGTCATCGTGACGCGCTGGAGTGGTCCTTTATCAACGACGGGAAAACGGTATCGATCGTGCCAGCAAGCCGAATGAGCGTAGACAACTCCGACATTCTGCTAACCGGTTGTTTATCTGGGCTGGGGATCATACACGGCGTTCACGCCGTACTGGCGCCCTACCTCCAGTCGGGACAACTGATTGAGGTGCTGCGTGACTATGCGGGAGACGCTAAACCGGTGTCTGTTCTCTACCCGGACAGGCGCTATCTGGCCCCGCGCGTGCGGGTTTTTATTGACTGGCTGAGTCAGCTTTTCGTACAGCAAAAACCACGACTTCAGGGATTATTACAATTTGAGTAATAGTGAAGTTCCGTAATGGCGGTTTTTCACCCTCACCAGAACCAATACATTGTGCGGACTCAAGTCAGAACAATTTACCGAGGTCCGCTATGTCTAAAGTCGTGGTTTTCAATCAAATGGGTGGCGCTGATGTGCTGAATATTCAGGATATTCAGACCCCGGCACCGCTTGCAAACGATGTTCAGATCCGCGTTCGTGCAATAGGTATTAACCGGGCGGAAATTATGTACCGTACCGGTCAGTATATTTACCAACCCAATTTTCCTGCTCGCCTGGGCTATGAAGCCTCCGGCATTGTTGAAGCCGTCGGTGACAATGTGCACGAGTTCGCACCAGGCGATCGCGTGAGCGTCATTCCGGCATTCAGCTTTCATCAGTACGGTATGTATGGCGAAATCGTCAATGCGCCCGCTCATGCGGTCGTCAAACATCCGGAAAACCTGAGCTTTGCCGAGGCCGCCGCCAGCTGGATGATGTATGTGACTGCTTTTGGCGCGCTGGTGGAGTATGCCAATATCGGGCCTGGCGATAACGTGCTGATCAATGCCGCGTCCAGCAGTGTTGGTCTGGCCGCAATTCAGATCGCCAACATGGTCGGTGCAACACCTATTGCGATGACGCGAACCCATGAGAAACGCGACGCTCTGTTGCAACTGGGTGCCGCTGAGGTCATTGCCAGTCAGGAGCAGGACCTGGTCGCAGAAATTAACCGTATAACTGGTGGCAAAGGTACCCGCGTGGTCTTTGATCCGGTCGGCGGCCCCGGTGTGGCGAAAATAGCCCAGGTAATGCCTGCCGGAGGGTTATTTTTCCAGTACGGTTCACTGGATAGTCGCGATTTGTCGATCCCGGTGATTGAGATCCTTGGCCGCCATTTGACCTTCCGCGGCTATGAGCTTTTCGAAATCACCACTGATGCTGAAAAACTGGCTCGGGCTAAACGTTTCATCTTTGAAGGATTGCAATCTGGGCAACTCAAACCACTGATTGATAAAACCTTTGCGTTTGATGACATCGTTAAGGCACACCAGTACATGGAAGCCAACGGCCAGGTAGGCAAAATCGTCGTTACCCTGTAATCGCTGTGCGGCACAACCCTGTGCCGCAACGCCCTTTTCCGCGTATTTACAGAACCTTCGACAAAAACTGCTGCGTGCGCGTGTGGCGTGGATAATTTAGCACCTGTTCACTGCTACCCTGCTCGACGATTTTGCCGTCAACCATAAACACCACCTGATCGGCCACTTCCCGCGCAAACCCAATTTCATGCGTCACCACAACCAGCGTGGTTCCCGACTGTGCCAGTGACTTAATCACGTCCAGCACTTCGCCCACCAGTTCAGGATCGAGTGCGGACGTCGGCTCATCAAATAGCATCACGCGCGGATTTAACGCCAGCGCGCGGGCAATGGCGATACGTTGCTGCTGGCCTCCGGATAAATGCCGCGACCAGGCATCGGCTTTTTGCCGCAGTCCGACAGCATCCAACAAGGTAAATGCCCGCTCAATAGCCTCTTTGCGCGAAGCCAGTCCGTGTGCAACAGGCGCTTCAATCAGGTTTTCCAGCACCGTTAAATGCGGGAATAAGTTAAAGTTCTGAAATACGTAGCCCACATTGATACGCTGGCGCAGGATTTCCGCCTCTTTCAGCTCATACAACCGGTCTCCCTGAAGGCGGTAGCCAATATAATCACCGTCAATCTGAATAAACCCCTCATCGACACGCTCCAGATGATTAATCGCCCGTAATAGCGTTGATTTACCTGAACCGGAAGGCCCGAGAATAACCGTGACCGTACCGGGTGGGATCTCCAGCGATACGTTGTCCAGTGCCTTATGGCGACCAAAATATTTGCTGACGCCGGTAATGGAAATATGACCTTCAGGCGAGTGGGACATGGATAGCCTCCTGCTGTGGAGCCTGGCGGCGACGTTTAACCGTGCGACTCACCCTGGCGGTGTTAATAGCGGATCGTCTCTCACTGCGTGCCAGCGCGCGTTCAACCAGATGCTGAATTAATGACAACACGCTGGTGATCACCAGATACCACACGGCGCCAACCATCAGCAGCGGAATCACTTCCTGGGTGCGGTTGTAGATCATCTGGATGGTGTAGAACAGTTCCGGCATGGCCAGTACATAAACCATCGCCGTTCCTTTTGCCAGGCTGATAATTTCATTGAACCCGGCGGGCAAAATAGTGCGCAATGCCTGTGGCAGGATAATACGCAGCGTGCGGCGCCAGGCAGGTAATCCCAGTGCGGCTGCCGCCTCATACTGACCATGATCAACCCCAAGAAATCCGCCGCGAATAATCTCAGCGGTATAAGCACTTTGCACCAGCGTCAGGCCAACAACCGCAGTGGAAAACTGTCCGAGGACATTGATAGTATCAAAGCTGCCCCACTGGAGAGCAGTGAACGGTATGCCGATCGCCAGCGTGTCGTACAAATAGGAGAAGTTGTACAAAATGATCAACACCACAATCAGCGGGAGTGAGCGAAACAACCAGATGTATCCCCACGCCAGGCTGGTTAGTAGCCAGGATGATGAGAGTCTGGCCAGCGCCAGCAACCCACCAAATACCACGCTCAGTAATGTCCCAATGAGCGTCAACAACAGCGTCTGCCCAAGTCCAGACAAGATAACCGGGTCGAAGAACCAGCGAGCAAACACGCCCCATTCCCAGCGCGGATTAAACGCGACAGACTGAATAATCGCCGCCAGCACAAACAGGGCAATAATCGCCCCTACGGTGCGCATCGGGTAACGTGCCGGGACGACTTTGATGGTTGCAGTCGTTTTCATCTTCTCTCCTCAGGCAATTTTGGCCTGACCTGCGATAGTCAACAGTTTGGTGAAGCGCAGTCGTCCATCAAAAGGCGGCTGGCTGTACTCTTCTGGATTACGTGTGGTATCGAACTGAGGATCGTACCCCTGACTCAAATAAAGCCGGACAGCCTCTGGCTGGCGAAAGCCCGTGGTCAGGTAGATACGGCTATAGCCCGCCAGTAATGCCCGCCGCTCCAGTTCCTGCACCACGTGCGCTGCCAGCCCCTGCTTACGCAGGCTGCTCTTAGTCCAGATACGCTTAATTTCAGCGGTGTCTTTGTCATAGGGTTTGTAAGCCCCGGTGGCGATAATTTCGCCGTCGCGCTCCAGCACCACAAAAATCCCCTGTGGAGCCAGATACCATTCGGTTAGCTCCACTTCAGCATCACGAGAAAAATAATCGCCATAGCGGGCGGCATATTCACCAAACAGTCCGTTGAGGATCGGCTGTAGCTCAATGGCTTCGGGCGAGACAACGCGGAATTGATCGCTCACATTGACCTCCTTAGTCGCCTAAACCGGCAGGGTTAACTTCAGATTGCGGGATACGTTCTACCCCTTCCCCCCAGCGGTTCAGCACTTTGTCATAGTCACCATTGCCGATCACACCGTTGAGGGCAGTTTGCACCGGCAGCACCAGGCCACTGTCTTTTTTCAGCGTGACGGCAATATGTGCGGCTTTCGGCCATCCGCCATCGACGCTGCCCACCAATTGCGTTTTACCATTGAGCGCCGCTTTCCAGGCCCCAATGACATTCGGACCAAAGTAAGCATCTGCACGACCTGACTGTAGAGCCAGCGTCTGAGCAGCATCATCTTTGGTATACACTGGCGTAAACGGTTTTAATCCTTTCTTCAGATTCTCTTCGTTCCACGCCAACAGAATGGCCTCCTGATTCGTCCCTGAACCGACGATAATGCGCAGCCCGGCAATATCTTCCGCCTGTTCAATTTTCGTCAGCGTGCTGCCGGTTTTGACATAAAAACCCAGGGAGTCCTTACGATAAGTGGCAAAATCGAACTTCTCTTTCCGCGCTTTGGTCACGGTGATATTGCTGATCGCAGCATCGTATTTCCCGGACGCCACGCCCAGTGGCCAGTCTTCCCATGACGTGGGTACGACATTTAGCTCCAGCCCCAGGCTATCGGCAACCAGGCGAGCAATATCGGCCTCACTGCCGATGAGCGTTTTATTATCATCGGCAAATACAGTCAGCGGCGGCTGGCTCAGTCCGGCGATAGCGACCGTGAATTTACCCGGTACAGCCAGGTGCAGGTCAGCGGGTAACTGCGCAATCGCCTGTGGATTTTTAGCCGTATTAATCGGTGTTTTATTGGCTTCCAGGCTCACGCCGGTGCCGTTGATAGTGACGTCATTTGCCCAGACAGTCGCGCTGAAAGCCAGTGACAGCGCAAGAAGTAGTGATTTTTTCTGCATAGCGTTTTTCTCTTATTGTGTGAATTGATTTGCAGGTGTTGCCAGCCCCAGGCTTGCCCGCAGCGTCGTGCCGGGATAGTCGTGGCGAAATAAACCGCGCGCCTGAAGCACGGGAATAACCTGTTCGACAAACCGTGGAAAGGTATCTGGCGTTCCCCCCTGGATGATGAAACCGTCGGCGGCTTTTTCCTCGAACCACTGCTGCAGACCATCAGCAACGTGTGCCGGTGTTCCACTAAAACGTGGTCGTGGACTGGCAGCTTCCAGCGCCACCTGACGCAGGGTTAATCCCCGCTCCCGCGCATTGCGCTTGATCTCGTCAGTGGTACTACGAAAACTGTTTTCCCCGAGGGTGCCAAGATCCGGGAACGGTGCGTCCAGCGGGTACTGGCTAAAATCGTGATGTTCAAAATAGCGTCCCAGGTAATTCAGCGCGTCGGTGATCGACACCAGTGCTGCGGTCGCCTGATACTGTTGCTCTACGTCAGCATCACTGTCGCCAACAATAATGCTGACGCCCTGGAAAATATGCAGTTCATCGGCATGACGTCCGACTGCTTCAAGCTGACTTTTTACATCCTGATAAAATGCTTTGGCTTCAGACAGCGATTCCTGATGGGTGAAAACAGCGTCCGCATGCTGCGTCGCCAATTTTTTCCCATCTTGTGATGCGCCTGCCTGAAATATAATCGGGCGACCTTGTGGGGTACGGCCAATATTTAGTGGCCCTGCCACCTGGAAATAATCACCATGATGGTTCAGGGTGTGTAATTTCTGCGGATGAAAGAACTCGCCACTTGTTTTATTACGGACAAACGCATCGTCTTCCCAGGAATCCCACAGACCTTTCACTACCCGTAAATATTCATCGGCAATGCGATAACGTTGAGCGTGCTCAGGATGCTGGGCACGGGAATAGTTTTTAGCAGAACCTTCCAGTGGGGATGTCACCACATTCCATCCGGCCCTGCCCTGGCTAAGATGATCCAGACTGGCAAACTGTCGTGCGGTAGTAAACGGCTCGCTATAAGAGGTAGAAACCGTGCCCACCAGGCCAAGATGACGGGTAACGCTTGCCAGTGCAGATAATACCGTCAGCGGCTCAAAACGATTTAAAAAATGTGGAATAGACTTTTCATTAATATACAGGCCGTCAGCGACAAAAATAAAATCCAGTTTCCCTTTCTCCGCAATATGTGCAGTCTCTTTTACAAAATCAAAATTAATACTGGCATCAGCACGCGCTGCCGGATGACGCCATGCTGACATATTCCCGGAAGCACCATGCAAAATAGTGCCCAGACGTAGTTGCCGATTTTCAGCCATAGTAACCCCTACCCAACAGGTAAATTAAAGGTGTGCGAATGCCGTTTTTGCTAAATGTGCAAAGTAGTGTGCGGCAGGTTCAATTAACCGTTCATCCGGATTAAACCCCGGATGATGTAATCCATATTCACTGGCACTACCGATGCTAACAAACGCCCCAGGCGTATTTTGCAAATAAACGGCAAAATCCTCCCCGCCCATATGCAGGTCGGCATGATGCGTCGTGTAACCGGATTGTCTGGCGACTTTGGTCGCAATATCGGCCCAGTGCGCGTCATTGACCAGGGCCGTGGGCCCGGCGTGCCAGATAACATCGATCTGTGCGCCAAAGGCGTGGGCAAACCCAGCGGCAATATCACTGACGCGTGATTTGACCTGTTGTTGCACCTCTGCGCGATGTGTCCGGAGCGTCCCTTCCAGCTCAACGGATTCCGGTAGTACATTCCATGTATTTCCCCCCTGAATTCGGGTGACGCTAAGCACCACCGAATCCAGCGTATTGACCTCACGGCTGGCGACACTTTGTAATACCGTCACCAATTGACTGGCGAGCAGGATGGCATCTTTTCCCTCGTGCGGACGTGCCGCATGCGCGCCTTTTCCGGTAATACGCAGCACAAAGCGATCCACATTGGCGTAAAACGCCCCTTCTCGGGTGGCAAAATCGCCTACCGCCAACCCGGGCTCGTTGTGCATGCCAAAAATCGCGGCCACATTTTGCAGGGCTCCGGCACGGATCAGCGTTTTAGCTCCACCAAAACTTTCTTCTGCCGGCTGAAACAAAATACGCACGCGCCCCGGTAGCGTGTTTTCCTCCTGCTTAAGCAACAGTGCGGCGCCGAGCATCACGCTGGTGTGAATATCATGTCCGCAGGCATGCATCACCCCCGGTGTGGCGGAGCGAAACGGCACATCGGTATTTTCTTCGATCGGTAAAGCATCGATATCCGCCCGCAGAGCGATGACATTTTCTCCCTGACCAATTTCGGCAACGACACCCGTTTTCAGATTGAACGGCAATAGTGTGACATCTGCAGCATGCAACCAGTCACGAATACGCGCGGTTGTCGCGACTTCCTGGAGGGACAGCTCCGGGTGCTGATGTAGCTCGCGACGCCAATCGATAAGCTGTGAGGCTAATGACATCAGACAACCTCCATCGTACTGTGGGCCTGTGCCAACAGGCGTAGCGATGTCAGGCGTGCATGACCTTCAGCCACCGGCGTATCGATAATGAACTCATCAATACCGTATTGCGCCTGCAATGAACGCAGTGTTGCCGCCACCTCCTGGGCGCTCCCCTGCAGTAGCGCCTGCTCACGCCGGGCAATTGTTCGTGGTGCGCTGCCCGCCTGCGCGGCGAAAGCCAGCGCTTGCTCTTCGCTGGCAACGGTAACGCGTTGTCCATCTTCCAGCTCGACGCCCCAGATTTGTACCTCTTCCGCCAGTTGCGCAGCTATATCACTGCTGTCAGCCACAATAACCTGCACGGCAACAATCGTTGGACGTGAACTGTTGGCCTGCCAGAAGCTCAAAACCTCATGCAGTAACGCTTTATCGCCGTTCAGGTGCGCCGCGAAAATAAAGTTCCAGTCAGACTCTGCCGCCAGACGTGCACTTTCTACGCTCGCGCCCAGCACAAATCTTTGCGGCGGCGCAGGCGGGAGCGGTGTCGGGAATACTGCCTGCCCACTTTCTGTCCCGGTCAGTGCCAGCCAGGCATTCAGTTGAGTAAGCTGGTCGGCAAAACTGCCTTTTTCTTCCTGATGCAGGCCCACCTGCAGTGCCTGTGTTGACAGCGGTAAGCCGCCTGGTGCTTTCCCAACCCCAAGATCGACACGTCCTGGTGCCAGTGAGGCCAGAAGATTAAAGTTTTCCGCTACTTTGTAGGGGCTATAGTGTTGCAGCATGACGCCACCGGAGCCCACACGAATGTGCTGGGTTTGTCCCAGTATCCAGGCGATCACCAGTTCCGGTGATGGGCTGGCAAGTTGCGGCGTATTGTGATGCTCAGCTATCCAAAAACGATGATATCCCCACTCTTCTGCACGTTGTGCCAGGCGCAGCGTACGGGCCAGTGCGGTTGCGGCAGTTTCACCTTCCCCGATGGGGCTTTTATCCAGAATACTCAGGCGATATGACATGTTGCAGGCCTATATTTGTTAACATGTCAGTATTATTAAATTATCAAATAACCATATAGAAACATTTAATTCACATTTGCTC